>JBAUTA010001519.1:0-5340 GCA_049581985.1 Kovacikia sp. | reverse complement strand
GGTCTATGCTTGGGAATTTTGGGTTTGGTGCTGCTGTTTGGCATTGAAACCTGGCTCGGCTGGATTGACTGGCAACAGCACAACTGGAACCAGATTCTCCCTTTCCTGCTGCCCCTCTTAGTGGTAGGGCTTCTGGTCGGCGTTGTGGAAGAATTGGTCTTTCGGGGTTTTCTATTAACCCAGTTCCAACAGGACTACCCTGTGTGGTTAGCTACTGTTAGCTCAAGCCTGATTTTTGCCCTCCTTCATCTGGTTTGGGAAGGGCGGGCAGCCCTGCCTCAGCTACCGGGACTATGGCTGATGGGAATGGTTCTGGTGGTAGCTCGCTGGGTAGACGGGGGAAGTTTGGGATTGGCGATCGGACTCCACGCGGGCTGGATCTGGGGAATGGCAACCCTGGACTCTGCCCAATTAATTCACCATACCAAAGGTCATCCGGAATGGATGACTGGGCTATCGGGCAACCCATTGGCGGGTGGGATGAGTCTACTGATGCTCTTGGCAACAGGAGTTGCCCTATGGAGCTTCATTGCCTGAACGACCTTCAGAACCAGTTCAAGAGTACTTCAACAGTAGGGAGAGACATCCTCTTTGCAATCGTCCGCCAGGTAAGAGAGGGCCCGGAACCGCAAACTCACCAACTGTTCGTAAAGTGGATTCAGTTTGCAAAGAGGGGGAATGTGGGCAACCTTCCGACCAAAAAGATTAATATCCCGCTCAAAGGGGCACTGGGAAGGAATCAGCTTACAAAGGAAATGGGCAACTTTGGGATCATGAATTTCCATCTGGTCAAGCCAATCCCTGACAGGGTGCAGCACATCCAGAGGTTGTTCTGCCGCTCCAAGGGACTCCGCCATTTGCAGCGTTGAAGATTCAATCGGTTGCTGTGTAACCGGATCAAAGAGCGTCGATCGGAGAGATTGGAGAATCTTAGTCTCTAACCCCAAGGCTTCACAATATTCATGCAACAGCTTATCTTCATAGACAGAATAAGAGCCATCGGCAACAGCAACCATTACAGCCGTTCTCAGAAAGTTTTCGGCCATGGGGAGGTCTTTGCCAAAAGCGGCAGCAAGTTCAGCAGGAGAAATAGGTTCCAGAGCATCCTGCTTGTCTGTAGCGGTCAATTCCTGGTGAGTCAGGGCGTTAATTAACTTTTGCTCCTCTACATCAAAATTTCCATCTGACCAGGCAAGGGTCACCAAGCCTCGTAGCCATACAGAAATTTGCTCACTAGTGCAGGGAGATTGAGTTTTAGGAGTTATCTTCATCACTTCAATCGACACTAGGGTCCGAGTTGATTCTAGCCTTTTCTATTACCAAGTTGGCTGTAAACTGGAAGACTGAAAGAATGATGTAAGGATCTCCCGTGACTCCACATGAGTTTGGCTTATTACTGATATCTGTTTTAACTGCCATTGGTGGGCAGTTTTTCCTGAAAATGGGTGCCCTAAAACTAGGAAAAGTCAACGCAGGAAATGCTTTGAGCCATGTTTTAGGGATTGTTACAACCCCCGAGTTGATGTTTGGTCTGTCGTTCTATGGGCTGAGTGCTATTCTCTATATCTTGCTCTTAACCCGCGTTAAGCTCAGTGTGATTGGTCCAGCCGTATCGATCGGCTATATTTTTTCGGTGCTGATGGGCTATTTCTTCTTCAAGGAATCTATTCCATTTAATCGCTTAGTTGGGCTGGCATTGATTGCCTGTGGGGTTGTTTTGGTGATTTGGAAAGAATAGAAGGGTGAGTAGGGAGAAGTTGCCTTACCTCCTACCGCTACAGATAGGAGCGCAGAACTTCAAGAGTTGCCTGTCCGGTTTTTGCCCAACTGAATTGGTTGGCTCTAGCCAGTCCGGCGGTGCGAAGCTGTAGGTGCAGGCTGGTATCGGTGGTTAGATCATGCATGGCCTGGGCGATCGCTCCGACATTGTAGGGATCAATCAAAACAGCCGCATCTCCGACAACCTCAGGTAAAGAGGCCAGGTTAGAGGTAATCACAGGGGTGCCACAGGCCATAGCTTCCAGGACGGGTAACCCAAATCCTTCCCACAAACTAGGAAAGACCAGGGCGATCGCCTGATTTATCAGGGTGGGTAACTCCCCATAGGAGACATAGTTCAAAAACTTGACCCGATTTGCCAAACCCAGGGCTTTAATCTGACTCTCTAAGGCAGGCATATAGCGCTGATCGGGTGGACCTGCGAACCATAGCTCATAGTTCAAACGATTGGGCAACGTCCCAAAAGCGGAAATTAATCGCTGCACATTTTTATAGGGATTAATTCGGCCCAGGTAGAGGAAATAGTTACGGGTTGGTAAATCCAGAAATCGAAAATTTGCCGCATCGTAGGCAAGGGGAATCGGGGTAATTTGATTCCCAGAAATTTTGCAATAATGAACGATATCATTGGCTGTTGCGACTGAATTGCAAAGGATATGAACCGCTTGCCTGAGCACTTGGGGAATGTAGTAGCGATTGTAAAGTGTCGCTGGTGAAAAACGTTTGGGAAAGTGCAGTGGAATTAAATCGTGAACGGTCACGATCGAACGGCAACCAGCCCCCAAAGGAGCTTCTGGAATGGGCGAAAAAAGTAGAGTGGAGGCTAATTTGTGATAAAGCTTGGGAAGCTGAAATTGCACCCAGAGCAACCGTTTCAGGTGTCCTTTGAGTCCATACTCTGCTGTCAGGTCGGGAGGCGACGGATGGAACCGATAGCCAGCGATTTGCGAGGAACCCGCAATCTCAATATCTAAAGAGTTGAGTTCCCTGATCAGGTTAAGACTATAGGTTGCCAGTCCCGTTGGTTGAGCAAGGACTGAGGAGAAATTAACCAGGACTGACATGGTTATGAGAATTCAAATTATTTGGCGGATCAGGCTAACTGGGGGTTAAGTTATCGCTATCGCCAGATTGATCAGGACAGAGGTTCCACCCCTGCACCCCGTCCTAACCCATAGGGCTACGGCTATAAAACACGAAACTCAACGCCAGCATGGGGTTCGCCATGCTAACCCATCCTACTATTGAATTGCAGGGGATACCGCTTGAAGTCTAAAATCAGCGCCACAATCCTCAAGTTAGAGAAATTAAACCGGAATAACGCAGAAACTGAAAATTTGAGTAATAAGTAGAGCCTTAAAACAAGTTGTTCCTGCCCAGAGCGATGTTTTTGGTAGTAGTAAAGTTGACTTTTGCGATATTCCAGGACCATCCGATCGCCCGCTTTATCGACCGAGTGACCTCGAATGTGGATTAATGAAACTTCGGGTGTATACAGGATTTTCCAACCAAGCTGTTTGGCCCGATAGCATAAATCAGACTCTTCAAAATACATGAAAAAGGTTTCGTCAAACCCCCCTAACCGATCGAATAACACTTTTCGAATCAAGAAAGCGGCCCCAACGACAATATCAACTTCCTGTAAAGCCTCAAATCTTTGATCAATCCTGGCCTGTTGTTTTGGTTCTTTATAGGCTTTCAGTTGTTGCCGTGTTTTATATTCTCCACAAATACTAATTTCCCAGGCGGTTGAAAGCTGTAAACTGCCATCTGGATTCAGTAGTTTTGGACCAATAATTCCCGCATCAGGATACTCTTTCATGAGCAGAACCAGGGCTGGCAGGATATCGCTCAGCAATTGCGTATCGGTGTTCAGTAATAATAAAAACTCCCCTTTTGCAATCTTTGCCGCAACATTATTGCCTGTTCCAAATCCTCGATTCTCCTGCTGTCTAAGCAGACGCGCTTGAGGAAAGTGGTTCTCAATTAAATCAGGGCTACCATCTTGAGAGGCATTATCGACCACCAGAATTTCATAGGGAATGGCTTGCAGAAATTGTTCCAGCGATCGCAAACAATTCAGCACTACCTCTGCCCCGTTGTAGTTAACGAGAATAATTGAGACGAGGGGGGGGCGATCGTCGGACATAGGGCAGGCGACAGAAGTTGGGGTTAGATGATATAGCGATCCTATTTGGATTATGAGCAAGGATTCCAGTGGAATCCTTGCTCACAAAGTCTTTTAAACTCACAACTGATTTGGGATTGCTATAGGGATTAGCCTATCGCCAGGTTTTTCCCAATTTTCCTAAGAATCCATCATAGGTTCCCCCAAGACAAGCGTAGATTTTCTGCAACTTCAAATCATCGAATACCAGGATTATTCCAAGCGTTAGAAGCAAATACCTAACCCGTCGCAGGCTGCAAGTAAACCGATGCCAGCCCTCAGAGTGTCGTAATTCCAGATAGGTTTGATTTCGACAAATATAGTAATACCGCAAGGGCGAGTAAAGCTGCAACGCCTTCTTTTTGCCAAATAGCTCAACTTGAAGCGGAGTTCCAAAACGGTGATACATCAAGGCAGCAGGGATTACCCAGTGATAAAATCCGGCTTTCCGCAAGCGCAGCCCATAATCAAGATCAATCCCATCAATGAACAAATCCGGATCGGGGGGCGGGATTTGTTCCGCAGCTTTCATCCAGACCAGAGAGCCAGAGGTAATTGGGGCATCGCATTTGTAGGGAAGCGCTGGGTCGGGAGGTTGGAAGCCGCGAAACCGATCGCCTAAAAATAGACTCGGCTTGATGACTTCTCCGGTTCTGGCATCGATCGCCTGGGGTGCCAGGATGCCGATTTCGTGCCCCGCCCTGGCACGATCGGTATAGGCTTCGATTAACAACTCTAAGCAATCAGGAGCGGGAACACTGTCCTGGTCAAAGGTCCAGAGGAAGTCATAGTTTTGTTGGGATGCCCAGGCGATCGCCCGTTCCAGCCCACCTGCGATCCCAATATTTTCGGGATGGAACCAGACCAGGATCGTTGGATCTAATTGATGGCTGGAAGACAGGGGCGATCGCTCATGGGAATTATCCACTACCAGAATTTGCCGGACTGGATAGGACTGCGCTTTGATCGCAGCCATACAGGCATTGAGTGCTTCAGCATCCTCATAGGCAGTGATATAAGCCGCAACCTGGTAAACACCGGGAAGCACCTTTGGGGGAGAAACATCCACCGAAAAGCCTCATAAACGGTTGAAATATCCTAATCCCAATTTAAACTCCCCTGGCTGGGGGCATCGCCTCCACCGCCCATCTATAAAATCCTTGTTTTTTAAATTGGTATTTAAATTGGTATCAGTTTATCAGGACTTAGGCAAAGGGTTGGCAGACCATCCGGCTATCAGTAACGGAGCATACCAATCCTGCCTTATGCGATCGGGTTTCCTGGTATTGGGATCATCCTTTGCGTCATTACGCTTGCCCACAGCAGGATTCCAATCATCTGTCTTAATGACCAGTACTGAGTTACCAGTATTGGCAATACTACCAGTATTATAG
>JBAUTA010001518.1:0-2711 GCA_049581985.1 Kovacikia sp. | reverse complement strand
ACATGGAAAATCGGGTTAGGGATAATCTCTACACCAGGTATTATTACGGCTAAGCAAGGAGCATCCCGGATGATTCTTCTGTTTTTTCTAAAAACCCTGAATAATTCACCTGGATGTGAAAATCGTGAATTAATTGGGGACAGATCTAGCCTGGGTTAGCAATTATTCAGTAAAATTTATCTGGTAAGATTGTGCTCTCAGGTGATTTCCTTTAAGGGATTTACCCAATTGATTTCGTATGATTTCGTAGTGCAAGCATCTCGCTTGCGACGCGGGCAAGAGGCCCCTACACCGGGTAAGTTCTTTCGTAGAAATCGCCTTAACAAGAACGCGACATTTCAGTTATCGTTTGAGTTATCGTTAAAATCCATCCGTAAAGTTTTCAGCATTCTGATTTCCGGCCTCAATCAGTCCAAGATTTCACCTATTGGATCTGATCAGGCGTTCAACTCACCATTACGGATTTTCCTGGAGCGTTCATAGATGGATGAACATTTCAAACAGGCAAAGCAAGCGAATTCCTATGAAATTCATGAAGAAGGTCCCTTAACCTACTTCTGCTGTTACGTGGATGAGTTTGTTCCCCAGGTTCATCCCGTGCCCGTGGAGCAACCCCTGGCGACGCCTTCTGTGCCCCTAAAGAACCTGGCAGCGGGCATCCTCGGAGCAGGGCTGGCCGCAACAGCCGTAGTGGGATTTGGGATCGCCCAGCATGCGAATCAAGACACCAGTCAGGAATCTAAACCCGTTTCGAAAGGGCAGGCTCGCAGGTCCTCTTTCCTTGACCAAAATCAAGCGCAACCACAATTGGGACTGAGACCTTCCCTCCCGGAAAGGATTCCCGTAACCCCATCTGCTGCAACCTTAAAAGTTGACGGGGGAGAGGCCGATCGGATTGCGGGCCAATTTCCCAAACCATCCATGGCCAAACCATCTACGGCCCAATCACTCCAGCCCTCCACCCCGCAACAGAACGCAATTCCACTAGAACGTAGGCCCCTGGCGGTTTCCTTACCCGAAACACTGCCGGCTGCATCGCTCCGGGCACCCCGATCGATACAGCAGCAGTCAAGATCCAGCGCCAAACCCCCAAGTTCCCTTGGGCAAACGCCGACCTCACCCGTCTCTAAACCTGTCTCCAAACTGGAGAATACTGGCTCTGCCAATCTCCATCAACTAGCCTCCAGGGATGCTTCACCTGGGGTGACTCATCAGATCAAGCAGCAACCCTCCTCCTCTCCGGAAGCTGCAAGCCAACCAACCTCCCCATCCACCCCTTCGACCGCAAATCTCCCTCAGGCAGTAACCGCAGGGAATGTCTCGCCTGAATCCGTAAAGCCTGGAATCACTCCCGCAGCCATGCCTGGGCTACCAACCCAAACCGAAGCCGCTTTAGAGTTCACTAACAGACCCGATGCGGCCCCTGCCAGCTTCCCTGAAGTGTCCCTGGATAAGCCCCTGACTCAGGCAGTGGGGGTGCGATCGCCCCTGAAACTGCAAGATTTCCTCTCCTATCCCCAGCGGCAGGGAAAACCCAACCCAATTACGCTTCTGCCCCTGACTCATCAAGCTGCGGAAGAGGCAAAAAGTTCTCCGCAGGTTGGCCAATTTACCGTGCGAGAGCTGGCCTTTCAAGATTATCAGCAGGAATGGTTCACTAGCATCAAAACCCCGGTCGGTTCAAAGGTTGCTAACAGCCTGCCTGCCTTTGGGTTCATTGATTACCAACGCCAGCTAATTATTGTGTTTCAAGGAAATTGGGCAACGATTAGTTAGGAGATTTCCAAGCCAGAATCGGTGTTGTGGGCAACAGCAAGGGCAACTGGCCGCAGGGGGGCAAAGACTACACCCCGTCCTAAGCAATCGGGCTACGGCTGTATTCCCCTCAGACCTATTTGGTCAGGCCAATTTGCCGACTAACTTTCTCGATCGGAGCATAGTCAGAATTTTGTGTTTTGATAAATTTTTCAGTGTCAAATAAAGTCAGAATCTCTTTTTGCTCTGGTACTCTTGGGCTTATTTTCAATAGGACTGTCTGCACCTTTTGAATAAAATCCTTTCCCATCCGGTCCTTCACACTGGGATTGATGACCCAGTGATAATCGTGATATGCCGGAGTTTGCCAGATCAGATCTACCTGGTTGGGATCTGCTTTACCATCTTGAAGCCGCTTTTCCCACACCTCCTGACTCATCACTCCCGCATCGTAGGTGCCTGCCTGGACTAACTCTAAGGTGGCATCGTGAGATTTGGAGAAACCCACGCTACCCTTGAAGTCTCCTAGCTTTATCCCTGCCTGTTGAAGAAAGTATTGGGGCATCAGCCGCCCACAGGTAGAAGCCTCACTCCCAAAGGTAAAGGTGTGCCCTTTGAGCGCAACTAACCCCTTCTGATTGTTAATCGTAGGAGGAATTTTGCTCTTTTTGTTGGCAATGAAGACACTATGAGCCTTAGCATCCGTGTCCCGTTGGGCGATCGCGGTTGCACCTGGAACCTGCGATCGCACCTGTGCTCCAGCCGCTCCACTCACCCAGACCAGATCTAGCTCTCCCTGATCAAAGGCAGCCAGGGTTGCCGGAGCATCTTTCATCGGCTTATAGGACACGGGCACTTTCAGCTCTTTTTCCAGGTACTTAGCCAATTTGCTATAAACCTGCTGGAGTTGCTTGGGGTCCTGGTCAGAAACCCCTCCTAATTTGAGCGTCTTGGGG
>JBAUTA010001517.1:0-2686 GCA_049581985.1 Kovacikia sp. | reverse complement strand
ATGTAGAAAACTACCTGCTGCATGCCTATCCCTGGCAACTAAAACGAGACGCGATCGAATCAGAATTCAAACAGGTTCTTTATGATTCTGAAGCCGATCCGGAGCAGATTCGGCAGCAATTAGAGGGACTGAATGCGGACTATTTTAAGCAAGTACTGAAACAACGGGATGACTTAAAATCTGCCAAAATCCACAAAATTGCCGATCGGCTGGAAACGGTGCGGCAGACAGTTTTGGCAAGTCTAGAAAAACCCAACCCGGATCAACTGGATCAACCGGATCAACCGGAATTACAACATCGCCTTCAAACCGAATCAGAGAAGCTGTGGCAGACATTTGCAACCTATCTCCGTGATCCTGAACAAAATCTGACTGCACGGAAGATCCAGCGTCAATTTAAGCGGTTGCTAAAGCAATCTCCACCAGAACTGACTGATCTGCGGCAGCCCTTGCCTGACCTGAATCGCCAGCAAATTGTGGACGTTCTTGAAGAACGGCAAGATCTGACTGAAAAACGAGTGCAGCAGGTTGCCAATCAGGTTAAAAAAGTCTGGAGTAGCCTGCTAGAGGGATCCAATAATACCATTACACCAGCAAAGCGGAGCTATACCCAAATCACGCAGGCAGTTAGCACTGAGGGTGAACAGGCAAATGGGTCAGAACCCGCCCTTACAAGTCTCCAAAAAGCGCCCCGACGGTTTGCCAGTCGGACTCAGACTATTTTGAAAAGTTTTCGATCTGTCCTGGAAGATTATCTACGTCACATTGACAAAGCAGAATTGAATCCGGAGGGCATTCAACAGGATCTGAAGCAGTTGTTGCAGGATCCAAAAGCAGGCTTGGAGCAGTTAGGCGATCGCCTGGCAGAATTCGATCGTGCCACCCTAATCGACTGGTTAACGCAGCGAGGGGATTTATCTGAAACAGAAATGAATCAAATTGTTGACCAGATCGAAGCAGCCCGGCAGCAGGTGCTTGAGCAGGTTCAGATGACGCAGGCTCGACTCCAGGAACTGATCGAGAATCTTTTGGAAAAGATTCGTAGCTACTTCACATCCCTTACCTTACCTGAGCTCAATTACGAAGATATTCAAGCGGACTTTAAAGCGCTCCTGAACTCTTCGCAGGAGGGCTTTGAAGCGATCGGCACCCGCCTCAGTCATTGGAATCACGATACGCTCACAACCCTTTTGAGTGCCCGTCAAGATATCTCCCAGTTTGTAGCCGACCAGATTGCTGACCGGACTGAAGCCGTTCGCCTGCAACTATTGGAGCAACTTGAGCGTGTCCGGCAGGAAGCCGATAACCGAGTTCAGGAATTAAAACAACGGGCCCAACAACAGGCGGAGGCAACCCGAAGAGCGGCGGCGATCGCTGCCTGGTGGTTGTTCAGCATTGTGTTTAGCTCAGCCATCACTGCAGCGATCGCAGGGGCGATCGCGGTCAAAGGATTGGCCAATTGGTAAGCAGACAGGCGTCATTTAATAATCCAGCAGTTAAGGTCCAGCCGTTAAGGTCCAGCCGTTAAGGAGCCAACCGTAGGGGCAGCAGCAGGGGTAGGAGAGCGGTGTCCCAGCCAGCCTCTACCCAGGACAGAAGGTGCACAACGGACCCTTTTCAGGTAGTCTAAGAAAACGTCACTCGGCCCCTACGACCGCCCCCCACCCCCTTACCTTCTACACCCTACTGCACGCGAAATTCTCGATGGTGATTTCTGTACACAGCTCAAATCCTACCGCGACAAATAGCCTTCCCGGACAGAGTTTTCCTTTGGGGGCAACGGTTCTGGAGGGAGGTGTTAACTTTTGTCTGTTTTCCAGAGATTGTACGGGTATTGATCTGCTGTTATTTGATCAGCCCGACGCACCCCTGCCCAGCCAGGTCATTTCGCTGGATCCCAACAACAATAAGACCAACTATTACTGGCATATTTTCATACCGGGAGTTGGGGCTGGGCAGGTATACGCCTATCGGGGCTATGGCCCGTTTGAACCGGAACGCGGTTTGCGGTGTGATGGCGAAAAGGTCTTGCTCGATCCCTTTGCACGGGCGATCGTCAACTGGAAAAATTATAGCCGTCAGGCTGCCAGTCTTCCGGGTGACAACTGTGCCAAAGCGCTCAGAGGTATGGTTGTGGATCCAAGTGCCTATGACTGGGAAGAGGATATTCATCTCAAAATCCCCTATTCCAGAACGGTTATCTATGAACTCCATGTACCCAGTTTCACACGCCATCCCAACTCTGGCGTTGCCCCAGAAAAGCGCGGTACCTACGCTGGCCTGATTGAGAAAATTCCCTACCTTCAAGAATTGGGCATTACTGCAGTTGAGTTAATGCCGATTCACCAGTTTGATGAATACGATGCCCGACCCGGACTTAATAACTTCTGGGGGTACAGCACGATCGCCTTTTTTGCACCCCACAGTGGCTACAGTTCCCGTCCCGATCCGATGGGAGCGGTGGATGAGTTTCGTGACATGGTGAAGGCCCTGCACCGGGCAGGAATTGAGGTGATCCTGGATGTGGTCTTCAACCATACGGCAGAGGGCAGCGAAGACGGGCCAACGCTCTCTTTTCGGGGGCTGAGCAACCAGGATTATTACATGCTGGAGGAGGATCTGGCGATTTACCGTAACTATAGTGGATGCGGTAATACCTTTGAAAACAGCGCGATCGCCAGTCACC
>JBAUTA010001516.1:0-6364 GCA_049581985.1 Kovacikia sp. | reverse complement strand
GCTATATGCCAACTCCCTTTTCCTGAACGGACTTCAATTTTCTACCGAAGAAATTGTTGGGAAAAGCTTATTTGAGGTGTTTCCCCCTGAGATCGCTCAGCAATTTTTTGACAACAACAATTGGGTGATCCAGTCTAATCAGGTGCTTAAAACAGTAGAGTCGGCACTGCTAGCAGATGGAACTGTCGGAGAGTTTTTGGTGCATAAGTTTCCCGTCATCAGTGCTTCTGGACAACCCATCGTTGGTGGAATGGCTGTTGATATTACAGAACTGAAGCGCACCGAAGCCGCTCTCCGGCAAAGTGAAGTGCGCTATCGCCTGTTGGCAAGTCACTTTCCAAATGGCTGGATACTGCTCTTTGATCGGAACCTGCGCTACATCCTGGCAGATGGCATAGGATTAGCGGCGCTGGGCTTATCGAAAGCAGAGGTTGAAGGCAGAACAATGGGGGAAGTCTTTCCACTGGAAACCTGTGAATTTGTGGAACCGTTTTATCGGGCAGCCCTGAAAGGAAAGGCATCGGTTGCTGAGGTGCCGCTGGCGAATCGGGTCTATCTAGTTCATTACCTGCCAATTCAGAATGACGATGAACACCTTGCCGCTGGGATGGTAATGGCGCAGGACATCACCGATCGCAAGCAAGCAGAAGAAGCCCTCAAATTGGCTGATTTCTCCTTCGATCGCTCCGCTGTTTCGGCGGTTTGGATAGGCAGCGATGCTCAGATTCTGCGGGTGAATGAGGGAACTTGCCAGATGTTGGGCTACTCCCGTGAGGAGTTGCAATCAAAATATGTTTATGAGATTGACCCCAATTTCCCCCAAGAGCTTTGGGCGGAACACTGGCAGACGTTGAAACAACAAAAAACATTGACCTTTATCACCCAACTGCAACGGAAGGATGGTAGTCTGGTACCCATTGAAACCACCCTCAACTACCTGGAGTTTAACGGCAAAGAATACAATTTTGCCTTTGCCCGCGATATCAGCGAACGTGTGCAGGCAGAAGCAGCACTCCAGCAACAGACTGAACGAGAGCGGTTGATTGAAGAGATTACTCAGCATGTTCGCCAATCTCTCAATTTAGAAGAGATTCTGAATACGGCGGTGGCGGAAGTGCAGCACTTTCTTCAAGCCGATCGGGTTGTCATTTACCGCTTCAGTGCCGACTGGAGTGCCACGAGCGTTGCCGAATCCGTCAGACTCGCGCACCTATCAATTCTCGGACATTCCCTTCAGGATCCGTGTTTTGCAGAGTATGGATATATTCTCTATCAACAGGGACAGATTAGCGCAATCGCAGATACTGAAACCGCCGATCTGCAACCCTGCTATCGGCAGCTACTTAAAAGCTTTAATGTGCGAGCCAATCTAATTGTGCCAATTCTGCACGAAGACGCTCTTTGGGGATTGCTAATTGCCCAGCACTGCCTGTCTCCCCATCACTGGCAAGAGTGGGAAATTAATCTACTGCGCCAACTTACCAATCAGTTGGCGATCGCCATTCAACAAGCTGAACTTCACCAGCAAGTTCAGCAACTTAATTCAAGCCTTGAGATTCAGGTGCAAGAGCGTACCCTGGAACTGCAACAGGCATTAGAATTTGAAGCCTTACTGAAACAGATTACTGACAAAGTCCGGGATTCTCTGGATGAAGCTCAAATTTTGCAAACGGCTGTGCAGGCGTTAGGGATCGGACTGAATGTTTTGTGCTGCGACATTGGATTTTATAACTTTGAAGAGGGAAGTTCTACCGTCAGTTGTGAATATATTTCATCAGGAGTTTCAGCCGCAAAGGGACAAACTTTCTTTTTCACAAATCTATCTGGAGTCTATAACCAACTGCTTCAGGGACAGTATGTTCAATTCAGCTCACTCGTGGAACCCTGTTTTGTCAGGAAGGGGGCTGCTCCCCAATTTACAATTCTTACCTGTCCATTGATGGATGATCAGGGCGTGTTAGGCGATCTGTGGTTATACAGATTCCGCGAAGATTGCTTCAATGCGCTGGAAGTTCGTCTGGTGGAACAAGTCGCCAATCAATGCGCGATCGCCCTGCGCCAATCTCGCCTATATCAAGTGGCCCAAGCTCAGGTAACTGAGTTAGAACAACTGAATAAGCTCAAAGATGACTTTTTGAGTACGGTTTCCCATGAATTGCGGTCTCCCATGTCCAACATCAAAATGGCGATTCAAATGCTGGAAGTGAGTTTACCCGCTGCAGACTTAGCCCAGGTTGAGGGCGATCGGACCAGCCGCTATTTCAATATTCTGCGGCATGAGTGCCAGCGAGAAATTAATTTAATCAATGACCTACTTGATCTCACCCGCTTAGATTCTGGAACGGAACCCTTACATTTGGCAACCATGGCTCTACAAATCTGGATACCCCATGTTTTAGAGCCATTTGAAGAACGTATCCATACCCAACAGCAACAACTCCAAATTCAGATTCCCCCAACCCTACCACCAATCACAACCGACCTATCCTACCTGGAACGGGTTCTGACAGAACTGCTGAATAATGCCTGTAAGTACACTCCTCTCGGAGAAACAATTACTGTGTCGGTAAAGATGGTGAGGTCTGATCAGGGCATCGAGCCGAATGCAAGCAGAATGCACCAGGAAGCAGCTTCCTCCCTTGACAATGCTCAATTCCAGATCACCATCCGTAACTCTGGTATTGAAATTCCTGGCAGTGAACTGGAGCGTATCTTTGACAGGTTCTATCGCATTCCCAATAACGACCCCTGGAAGCATGGCGGTACGGGTTTGGGACTGGCCTTAGTCAAGCGATTAGTCGAACAACTGAAGGGCACGATCGTAGCCAGTAGCGACCAGGGACAGACAATGTTTACGATTCAGATCCCGCTTAACCTTGGTGCATAACGAATACCAATTTAAACCATGAACCTTGCCCATTACTCCACCGCCTACGGCACCTCCCCTTGCCAAGGGGAGGTTGGGAGGGGTTGGATCTGCACTGTTTTCAATTCAAATTGGTAGAAGTTTATGTTGCCCCAGCGTAGGGGCGCAGCATTTGGACAAGGATTTTCGGGTAAAGTAAGGATTTCCTCCCAAATGCTACACCCTTACAGGATTTGACTCTAACCCAAAATCCGTCAGAAACAGAAGCCTTTTACCTGGCTGCACCAATGAGGGTAAAAGCTGCCCAATCCAACGGGTCAGGATGCTGTCGTAGGGTTATTAGCATTGCCTGGCGCAACGCCTGGGCTTTATCAGAAGACTGCTCAAGCTGCCGATAAAACTCACCCATCAAAAAAGTGGTAGGGGAATCTGGCACCGCCCACAGAGAAACAACCACACTGGGCACCCCTGCCGTAATCAACGATCGGGAAAGACCAATCACACCGTCACCTGTAATTTTTCCCCGTCCAGTATTGCAAGCACTCAGCACAACCAGGTCAGCCCTCAGTTTTAGCTCCAGAATTTGGGCCGCAGTCAGCAATCCGTCGTCCTTAGCGGTAGAAGCCAGAACAATGGCACTCTCTAATCCCCGTTGATTGTTAAATATGCCGTGGGTTGCAAAATGAATCCATCGGGCAAGGGGCATCTGTTGCAGGACAGCCGCTTTAGTCGCCTGTTGGCGGGTTAGGGCTGGAGCCTGCAATAGCTTGGCAACGGTTTCCGCCTCTGCTTCGGCATCAGGAAGGGCAGGCATTGCCTGGGGCATCGGTTCTGGATTACCAACAATCAGGGCAGGCGATCGACAAGGGAGCCTGGACGATGGGCAAGGGGCCTGACGGTCCCGTTTCCATTGCCGATTGCCAATTGCCTTCAACTGAGAAGTCTGCTCAACTACCTGAATAGATGGAGCCGTCAGAATCGTATGTTTTTCAATTAAGTATTGACCAGAAGCATCTCGCAGAGCCGCAAAGGGAACCAGAAACAGGGGACCCTGGGGGATAAAGATGAGGGGCTGATCAGGGTTGGTGGGCAAAAGATCCGCGATCGGTTGGATCAACAGTTGATGAAGCTGTTTGAGTTGTTTTGAGATGAGATCAGGTTCTGGGCGAAACGTTAAAGAGATAGGCGTCTGGGCAGTTCCGGATTGCCGTAAATTTAAACCGTTTAAGTCCAGCTGGCGAAAGGTAATGGTTCCCGTCGGCTGAACTACCCAGATATAAAGGGTTGATTCAGCAGCTTCCGTCTGATGCTGATTTTTCGATCGATCATAGA
Organism: Kovacikia sp.; assembly: GCA_049581985.1. GTDB lineage: Bacteria > Cyanobacteriota > Cyanobacteriia > Leptolyngbyales > Leptolyngbyaceae > Kovacikia. Next base: position 2,166 of record JBAUTA010001516.1, on the reverse strand, counting down.
TGATTGAATACTCAATCAGCGTTGCATTTTGGCGTTTTGCAATCTGGCGGATCTGCTCCAGCGTGGGCGACTTGGAGGGAGATGGCCGACTCTCCGGGGTTGGGAATTGATGCCCCTGACTTTTGACTGATAACCGCTGTGCCAGTAACTCACTAAAGGCTTGTGCTCTACCGCGCTCGGCAACTTCCAGGGCGGCATCACTCTTTTTCTGAGCCACTAAAACTTGCTGCAAGGTGCGATAGGTTTCGATCTGGGTTTCAAACAAGGAGACTTTGTTAGCATCGATTTGATGGATATTGACTGGATTGATTCCGGTATCACCCAGTCCGGCTCGCAGTGATTCCCAAACCTGAATACTTGACCTCAAGGTTTGTTCGGCTGTTTCTAGATTGCCAGATTGAAACAGCGCATTGCCCAGATGATCCAATACCAGCCCTTCCCCACGTTGATTGTGGATCGATCGGGCGATCGCCAAACTTTGGTGATAGTGGGCAATTGCCTGCGGGTAGTTTCCTAAGGAGTGATATCCCATTCCCAAATCATCCAGGGCGGCGGCCTCACCCTGACGGTTGTTGCTTTGTCGGGCGATCGCTAACCACTGCCGAGCAAACTCCATCGCCTTTGCATAGTTACCCAGAGCCTGGTAAGTGGTTCCTAAATTCCCCAGGGCAACGCCCTCAGCCTGGCGATCGGGGATACTGCGGGCGCTTGCCAAACTCTGCTGATGATAGGCAATGGCTTGAGCAAAATTCCCCAGGACGCTATAGGCCCGCCCCAGATTACCCAGGATTGTGTTCACGCTTTGGGGATGGTCAATCTCTTGGGCAATCCCTAAACTCTGCTGATAGGAGTCAATGGCTTTGTCATACTCTCCCAACGAGAAGTAGGCATTGCCCAAATTCGCCAGGGCGGCAGCTTCGCTCTGACGATCGCCGATCTTACGAACGATCGCCAAACTTTGCTGATAATAAAAGATCGCTTTAGCGTAATTGCCCTGGTAGTAATGGGCAATCCCCAACCCTCCCAGCGCAACTCCCTCACCCTGCGGGTCGTTGAGATCCCGCATAATTGCCAGTCGCTGTTGTTGAAGCTCAATCGCTTTACCGTACTCTCCCAGATAGTAGTAGGCAATTGCCTGATTTCCCAACAGCCAACCTTCTCCCGTGCGATCGTTAAGCTGCCGAGCGATCGCCAAATCCTGCTGGTAGGCGGCAATTGCCTGGACATAATTACCCAGAAAATAATGAGCCATACCCAGATTTCTGAGGGCAATACTGGCGCTCTGGAGATCCTTAAGCTGGCGAGCAATGACCAAACCCTGCTGGTGATACTCCACCGCTTTGGTGTAGTTTCCCTGGGCATCGGCAGCAATTCCTAAATTTCGGAGAGCCAACAGCTCACCGGGACGATCGTTCAGCTTCCGGGCTAATCCTAACGCCTGCTGCTGGTACTCAATACTTCTGACATAGTCTCCTTGAAAGTAGTAAATCTCTCCCAAACCGGCGCGGGCCAATTGTTCACTGGCCTGGTTCCGGATCTTTTGAGCGATCGCCAACCCCTGCTGATAATAGGAGATTGCCTGACCATCATTCCCTAGGGAGAAATAGGCTTTCCCCAAATGCAACAGAACGTTTCCCTCTCCCCGCCGATCTTGAATCCTCCGATATAGATGCAGTCCCTGCTCCCAGGACGCGATCGCGGCTCGAATTTGACTGGCTTGAGACTGCTGCAATCCCTGTTTGAGCAATTGATTTGCCTCGACACTGGTAGCGTGGGAGGTTTGTGCCCCAGCAGAAGGGACGAAAGCAACAGGCAATAAGCAACAGGAAATGATTAAGTAGGAGAAAAAACGCATGGCTTTTATGGCGAAGCCCCCAAGCAGGGGTTCCATCCCTTTACCCCTCCAAACTTTCGTTTTGGTCTACTAGAATGACTGCTGGCTGCGATCGCGGGTTCCAGTTTGAGGAAACGGAATATTAATGCTGGGAATGATCTGGGTGGGTTTGCGATCGCTCGGGGCGGGGGTCGGTGAGCCATTATCCCTGGAGGGTTCCCTGGAAGGATCGGGTCTGGGACTATCTGTCGGTCGAGCGGGCGGAATTTCCTCAGGGGGCAACTCATCCACGTAAATCGGTGGGGCAGGGGGTTGCATTACCTGCTGGGGGG
>JBAUTA010001515.1:0-1764 GCA_049581985.1 Kovacikia sp. | reverse complement strand
TCTGAGATCTGCGACGAGTTTAGGGGGCTTTCGGCTTCAGAAGAGGGGACCAAGTTTCTGCTTCCTTACTAGTTGGAACGACTGAAACCATTTTACCCTTGGGTAGTTTCTTTGATAGAAATCTCCTTATTCCTTGACCCTCTACAGCACCTATGCAAACGCTTGAAAAGATCCATCCCAAATTCCTGGAATTAAAGGCTCGTCTGGCTGAAATTGATGACATTAGTTCGGCAGCCTCCCTCCTGTATTGGGATCAGGCCACCTATATGCCTCCAGGGGGTGCGTCTGCTAGAGGTCGGCAATTGGCAACCCTGCGCCAGATTGCCCACGAAAAACTGACCGACGGAGCGATCTCCCGTCTATTAGACGAGTTGCACGCCTACACAGCAGATCTGCCCTACGACTCTGATGCAGCCAGTCTAATTCGCCTCACTCGCCGGATGCACGACCAGGCGGCAAAAGTGCCCACTGCCTTTGTCACGCAGTTTTCTCAACATCGCACCCAGTGCTATCAGACCTGGGCCAAAGCGCGATCGGAGAACAACTTTGCGCTGGTGCTGCCCTATCTAGAAAAAACACTGGAATTTAGCCGTAAGTGGGCGAACTTTTTCCCCAGTTACGAGCACATTGCCGACCCCCTGATTGACCTGTCGGACTACGGCATGAAGGCGACCGATATCCGAACCGTTTTTGCCGAATTGCGGGATCAACTGGTGCCGATCGTCCAGTCAATCATCGCCCAACCCCCTACGGATGATTCCTGCTTGCGCTGTGGCTATGCCGAAGCGGAGCAACTTGCTTTTAGCCTCAAAGTTGCACAACAGATCGGCTACGATCTGCGGCGAGGACGGCAGGACAAAACCCTGCACCCGTTTATGAGTAACTTTTCTATTGATGATGTGCGGATTACGACCCGTGTCTATGAGCATGACCTGAGCCAGGGATTATTCAGCACCATCCATGAAACCGGGCATGCCTTTTATGAACTAGGCAACGCCCCAGAATTTGAAGCAACTCCCCTGGCAGGTGGCGTATCCTCTGGAGTTCATGAAAGCCAGTCGCGCCTATGGGAAAACCTGGTCGGCAGGTCCCGTCCATTTTGGAATTACTTCTATCCCCAATTGCAAGCTGCGTTTCCAACTCAGCTAGGTAATCTTTCAGGGGAAACGTTCTATCGAGCAATTAACAAGGTCGCGCGATCGCTCATCCGCACCGACGCCGATGAGGTTACCTATAATTTGCATGTAATGATTCGCTTTGATCTGGAACTGCAACTCCTGGAGGGAACCCTGGCAGTCCGTGACCTACCGGCAGCCTGGAACGATCGCTACCACAGCGATTTGGGGGTAATTCCCAGTACGGACACGGAAGGAGTGTTACAGGATGTCCACTGGTACACAGGCAGGATTGGTGGCATGTTCCAGGGCTATACTCTAGGTAATCTCATGAGTGTTCAATTTTTTGAAGCGGCTCTGAAGTCCCATCCAGAGATTCCATCCCAGATTGAACAAGGGAACTTTGCCCTTCTACATCAATGGCTTCAGGAAAACATCTACCGTCACGGTCGCAAGTACACTGCAGCCGAGCTGATCGAGCAAGTCACGGGCGCATCGTTAAGCACAACTCCGCTTATCCGCTATATTCAGCAAAAGTTTGGGCAAATCTATGGTCTGGCAGGATAAGGGCTGGCATTTGCCGGATTCCATCTACCATCTTCCGTCTGCCATCTTCCGTCTGCCATCTTCCGTCTGCCATCTTCCGTCT
>JBAUTA010001514.1:0-1651 GCA_049581985.1 Kovacikia sp. | reverse complement strand
GAGTTTGAACGCTCCGAAAAGTATTCACCATTGCCTCTCACCCGATCTTTTTATATGGCGGTTCGCACGTGGGTGAAGGACAGAAATGGGAAGTCCAGGGAGGCAAGGTTATAGCTATCGCCAGTTTGCTTAGGACAGACGATGAAAGGGGGAGTGGGGGTAAAGCCCCCACTCCCCCTTCTTACAATTAATTAGAGCTACCTACTTACTAGCACTTGATGGCAATCGTTAATGTGGAGTGTCAGACAGTTTTTTATAGAGATAACCCCCTACAGTAGAGCAAAATCTATAGCAGTTCTTACCTATTAACCTGGCAACGGGTGTACCCCCGTTCGCCCTCATCCTCCATCCCTCATCTCTTTATGACTGACTTTATTCAAAATGTTCTGATTCCAGTTGATGGGGGGTATGAAACAGTTGATGTCCAGATTACTGGCGATCGGATCAGCGCCATCGCCAGTCATTTAGCCGTTTCGGGAACGGTAGTCGATGGGCAAGACAAATTGTTGCTGCCCGGATTTGTCAATGGGCACACCCACTCTTCCCAAACCTGGCAGCGGGGACTGATCGCCCAACTGCCGCTGGAGCTGTGGTTAGCAAACATGCTGGACTCAGCACCAACCGGGATGACAGCGTTTTATCTGGGGGCGTTGTTTACAGCGGTCAACACCCTCCTGAGCGGGGGCACCTGCATTATGGATCATGCCTACCTGATTCCTGGTCGGGAACTGGAGTCGGTAGGGGCCATAGTGCGAGCTTACAAAGAAGTGGGGGTTCGAGCTTTCATCGCGCCTCTACTGCAAGATGAACCCTTTGTTGCCGGATTGCCATCCGGTCGATCGCTGCCCCACAAGCCCTATCCCTATTCCACCGCCGAAGTTTTGGAACTGATGGAAACAATTGTCAAGCAGTTCCACGAACCAGAAGCCGGAATTCAGATTGCAGTTGGTCCGACTGGCATTCAGCGTTGCTCGGACGCTTTATTTGAGGGATGTGCGGCCTTGAGCGATCGCCATAATCTTTGCCGCCACATGCATCTTCTAGAAACCAAGTCGCAAAAGCTACTGGCCCATGAAAAGTATGGCGTCACCGCAGTTGCACACTTACAGCAACTGGGCTTTTTGGATCATCGGACCTCCCTTGCCCACGGGATCTGGTTAACCGATGAGGATATTGAAATTCTGGTGCAAACCCGCTCAACTGTAGTTCACAATCCGGCCAGCAATCTGCGCTTGGGCAGTGGCATCGCCCCCGTTCTGAAGTATCTGCAAGCGGGTATCAATGTCTCGTTTGGTTGCGATGGGGCTGCCAGCAATGATGGGCAGGATTTATTAGAAACCATCAAATTAGGCACCATCCTCCATAATGTGACGGATGCGGACTACCGCCACTGGATTACGCCCCAACGGGCGATCGTTCTGGCAACCATGGGCGGGGCGCAGGGAGTCAACCTGGCAGACGAAACAGGGTCGTTAACCGTTGGCAAAAAAGCAGATCTGGTTCTCTATGACCTCTCAAACCTGTCGCTTCTGCCCTACACCGATCCGCTCGGTTCCCTGATCCTAGGCAGACCCAATCACGTCGTAAATAGCGCCTGGATCAATGGGCAACGGGTGATCGCCAATGGCAAGTTACTGACGGCTGATATTGA
>JBAUTA010001513.1:0-3515 GCA_049581985.1 Kovacikia sp. | reverse complement strand
TCTGAGCACCACCTGCACGATCCAGCGGCAAACATCCATTACCCAAACCAGAAAAGGTTCACCGCCAAAGCCGCCATCAGTCCAAATCGGATGAAGACGACAGACTCCTTTGCCCATCTGCTTGACTCGGTGGAGCACTTGTTTGCCACCCGTTTGCTCACCCACATTTGCGGCAGTCACCAGAACTACAAATAATAAAACGGCTGATACTCCAAGGCAGGGATTTGATTTCAGTGTTTTCAGAAGACTTTCAGGATCAGACTGAATTATGGAGACGTTATTAATTTCCATAATCTGCATTCTTGCCTGAGCAGCTAATGTGGATAATTCGGAAACCTCGTAAGCATGAATGTGTTTAGCAAAATGAGCAAAAGCGGCTGTGCTGCAACCTGTTCCACATCCAATTTCGACAATTTCTTTGTCACTCAGATCAAACACCCTTGAAACCCAAGGAATGTAGTAAATTAAGGTTCTTTCATACCGTCGAAAGACAAGATCCTTAATTCCGTTTCTTAGTTCTTCAGTTTCAACTAACTGTTCATTTATCTCTTTGAAGCAATCTTTGAAATAGGTTTCACGTAATGCCTTTTCAATCTCAACATGAAATTTGGGGTGTTCAAGCCGAAACTTCTCAATGTCATCTGCTAGCGTCATCGAGTCTTCCTCTCGTTCCAATTTTTGAGCAACAAACCAAGCATTTGTCAGCAACTCTATCGGAAGCCACCGAGTCCCGACATTAATGTAAAAATCTGGAAACAAAAGTTTTCGAACTGTCACAGAATTCAGTCTAGTATCATAGTTGAGGGATAGGGAATCTTGGGTGTACCCGGTACCCCTGTTTGAGCGAGGGATTGAGGCTGAGGGTGGATGTATTCACAACAGCTACCACGTTAATATCTAAGTTGATGCCAGGGGTTTTCTTATGTTCGGGCATATTTTTGAGAATGCAGTGACTCTATTCGTCATTATTGACCCGATCGGATTAGTACCGCTATTTTTGGCGATAACTAGAAAAGAAACGCCTCAAAGCAGAAATCGGATCATCCTCAGATGCGTGATCATCGCTGGAGTCATCCTCCTCTCTTTCATTGTTCTCGGACAGTTTTTGTTAAACGAACTGGGCATCAGCCTACCCGCCTTTATGATTGCTGGAGGACTGATCTTATTAATCATTGGATTGAGGATGGTATTGGAAGATGAACCTGAAAAACAACTCACAACCACTAAACCCAGCATTGATGAAGTCGATACGCAAGACATTGCGGTATTTCCTCTGGCAATGCCCTTCATTGCTGGGCCAGGATCAATTATGGCGGTTGTACTCTTAACGGATAACAACAAATTCCCGGTGGCAGAGCAACTTGTCACGGCTGGGGTTCTCATTGTGATTCTTTGTCTGACTTATCTGATTTTGTTGGGGTCAGAATTTTTGCAAAAGTTTCTGGGAAATACAGGGGTAAATGTAGTTACCCGAGTCATGGGGTTAATTGTGGCGTCTCTGGCAGTCGAAATTCTGCTAGACGGGATTAACCACTACTTTTTTGTGAAGTAAATTCCAGCACAGGTGTTATCAACTCACGAGTTTTACCATGGACGATGTAAGCAGTGTACCCGGTGCAGGCTCCAGCAAAAATCTCACCGTGACCTATGCAGACATAGAAGCGGCAGCCAGGCGGTTGCAAGATCAGGCCCACCGCACACCCGTCATGACGTCTACAACCGTGAATCACCTGACTAAAAGTCAGGTGTTCTTTAAATGTGAGAATTTTCAGCGAGTGGGGGCATTCAAGTTCCGGGGGGCCTACAATGCCATGGCACAACTGTCCCCAGAGCAGCGTCAACGGGGAGTGCTGGCATTTTCGTCGGGAAACCATGCCCAGGCGATCGCCCTTTCCGGTCAGCTCCTAACCATTCCCACCCTGATCGTCATGCCAGAGGATGCCCCAGGCGTCAAGCTGGAAGCCACCCGCGGCTATGGTGCAAAGGTGGTTCTTTACAATCGGGCAACCCAATCGCGGGAAGACCTGGGGCACCAATTGGCAACTGAGCACGGCCTAACGTTGATTCCTCCCTACGACCATGCCCACGTCATTGCAGGCCAGGGAACCGCCGCCAAGGAGTTGATTGAAGAAGTGGGAGCCCTGGATCTGCTGCTGGTCTGCTGCGGTGGCGGTGGGCTCCTGTCAGGATGCGCGATCGCTGCCAACGCCCTTTCTCCCAACTGTCAGGTGATTGGGGTCGAGCCAAAACGGGCAGACGATGCCACCCGATCGTTTCATACCCGCATTCTGCAAACCGTTCATCATGCCAATACGATCGCCGATGGTGCCCGTACCCCCTGCTTAGGCAACCTCACCTTTCCCCTGGTACTGCACTATGTCCACGACATGGTAACCGTCTCCGAAACCGCTATTCTACGAACCATGTTGTTTCTGTGGGAACGCCTGAAGATTGTCGTCGAACCCACCGGAGCTTTAGCCGCTGCTGCCTTACTAGAAGGAGTTGTCTCCGCTCCCGGAGCCCGGATTGGCATCATCATCAGCGGCGGGAATGTGGATCTGAAACAAGCAGGTAAGCTGTTTACCAAAGCCAGTAAATCCCCTAAACTTCCGCCGCAAATACCCTGGGCAAGGGAGATGAGTTAGGCGTTAGGAGGCTTCTGCTCCAGCAACCGCTCAAACTCTGTTTTCAGCGAAGTATAATCCGCCAGTCTTGAAACTAGCAGATTTTGGTTGCCTGCATCCTCTAAACGCCGTTTCCAGTGATAAATGCTGTCCACATTATTGACCCAAAAATTCACAACCGAATCCACAACCTGATCCAGATCCCATCCTCTTTTGGGGGGAACCGTCTCAACGGATTTGATCAAATCATCCAGCGTACATTTGTAGGATCCCAGATATTCCACACCCGTCTGGGGTTTTTGATGCATTACCTCCTGCTGATAGTTGAAGAAATGTAGCACTGACGACACACCTAAAATTTCAAATGTATAAGCCATGCAGAATTCTCCAATACACGATTGTTCAACTACGATCTCTGGCTCCCAATTGCATCAAGTGCAGTTCTGAGTCATGGACTAGACCTGTTGTTCAGACTCCGTCGGGAAGGTACAGGAAGGGGGAGGAGGTTACAATGGGAGCGACTGAGTACTCACCGAAAGCCTCAGCCGAATGGTAGAACCCCTGGCTGGGAGCGAAGCCCCCACATCTCCATCCGCAACCTTCTTTTTTAAATTGGTATAACCAATCGGGCTACGGTTATAAGTAGTGAATTTTATTGAATGATTTTTAAGTCTGGTAGCTTTCGTAAAATAGTGTTAAGCAATGTCACACAGAGAGTGCTAAATTTTCAGGGTTTCTTGAGAATCCAGGGTCAAAACGTATCAATGATATCGCACATCCTCCAATGAGCAGTCCTCAGGCAATTTTCTCAATAAAATTTCAATCGTTTGTTTAGTCCCCGATCGAAATTGCTCAGTCCTCCGTCCAGCTTGCCCGCCATGCCTCCTGGGC
>JBAUTA010001512.1:0-3299 GCA_049581985.1 Kovacikia sp. | reverse complement strand
GGTTTGTACACCTTGAAGCGACCTTGGGCTAATTCATATAGCACTCTCCTAGCGGTTAGGACGGGGTGCAGGGGCTTCGCCCCCCCTTTAATTCCAATGTCCTAACGCGCTTGCGTAGGGCTATAGGGTCGCTGTGATTCAAAAGTTGGAACGGATATTGATGACTTACTTGCTGTTTAAGACTAGTATACCAAAACGAAGGTTTTGGAAGGGGATGGAGGGGAAAAGCCCCCACACCCCCAGGTTGCAAAATTGATGATTTGCAACACCAGGGCGACATGATGACCATCCCGTTTCTGGGAGTATCCAACGCATGAACCTTTCAGAAATTTTTATTCGTCGGCCTGTGATGACCACGCTGGTCATGGCTGGCATCCTGATTTTTGGACTCATGGGCTACGCGCTGTTGCCGATCAGTGCATTGCCCAATGTGGAATATCCTTTTATCAATGTTTCTGCTAGTTTGCCGGGGGCCACACCCGAAACCATGGCATCCTCGGTTGCTGCGCCACTGGAGCGGCAGTTTACCAGTATTGCTGGACTCAATTCCTTTAATTCCACCAGTTCTACCGGTAGCACCAGCATTTCTTTGCAATTCGATTTCAGCCGCAGACAGCAAGATGCGGCTAAAGATGTTCAGGCCGCCATCTCAGCTGCCGCAGGGCAATTACCGCCTGGGATGCCCCACCCACCCACCTATCGCAAGGTGAATCCCTCGGTTTCGCCGATTCTCTACCTCTACATGTATTCTGAAACGCTCCCGATCTCAACGGTAGACGAATACGCAGAAATTACGGTGGGACAACCGCTGTCTGCAATTAATGGTGTGGCGCAGGTGCAGGTTTATGGACAGCAGCAGTATGCTGTACGGGTCCAGGTTGATCCGCGCCAGTTAACAACCCGGGGGCTTGGGCTGAGTCAGGTGAAGACTGCTATTCAGAACGGTAATGTCAACTTGCCAACCGGAATGCTGTCAGGGCCAGACAAAAGCTACCTGCTGCAAGCAAGCGGGCAGCTTACTGATGCGGCTGGTTTTCGTCAGCTCATTGTGAGCTATCAGAATGGTGCGCCAGTCCGGCTCCAAGATTTGGGAGACGTGATCGATGCTACGCAAAACACAAAGGTATCGAACCTCTATACCGACGCTAAGGTACTCAACCAGAGGTCGGTTGTGCTGGCGGTACAGCCCCAGCCTGGTGCCAATACGGTCAATATTGTGGATGCGATCCAGCAACGCTTGCCCTCCCTGCGTGAGCAGGTGCCCAAATCCATTGAAATGGGTATTTTGTACGATCGCTCCCAGACCATCCGGGCAGCCGTCAACGACGTGAAATTTACCCTGTTGCTATCGATTTGTTTGGTCGTGCTGGTGATTTTCCTCTTCCTACGGAACGTTACGGCAACGGTCATTCCCAGCCTGGCCCTACCGATCGCCATTATTGGTACGTTCGCCGCCATGTATGTCTTGGGATACTCGCTGGATAACCTGTCGCTAATGGCACTGACGCTGTCCGTGGGCTTTGTCGTAGATGACGCGATCGTGGTGCTGGAAAATATCATGCGGCACCGTGAAATGGGTGAATCAACCCTTGAATCCGCACTGAACGGTTCGCGCGAAATCAGCTTTACCATCCTGTCCATGACGCTCTCGCTGGTGGCAGTCTTCATTCCCATCCTGTTCATGGGTGGGTTGATCGGTCGGCTGTTTCATGAATTCGCCGTGACGATAGCCATTGCCATCCTGGTATCGGGATTCGTGTCGCTCAGCCTTACCCCCATGCTGTGTAGCCGCTTCATCCATTCCTCCCATGAACAATCACAAAATCGCTTTTACCACCTTTCAGAACGCGCGTTTGATTGGCTCTTGAAAGGATATGAGTGGACACTCAAACCCGTCCTGCGCTACCGCTTTCTAACGCTAATGACGTCGGTGGTCATTCTTTTCGCCACGGTTTGTTTGTTCACGATTGTTTCCAAGGGCTTTATTCCCACCGAAGACACCGGGCAACTGATGGCAAATACTAAGGCAGCCCAGGATATTTCCTTGGATGATATGCTGCAGCACCAACAAAAAGTCGTTGATATCATTCGCAAAGACCCCAACATTGAAGCCGTAGATTCAATTGTGGGTGCGAGTGGCCCCAATGCGTCGGTCAACAATGGACGGCTTACCATTCGACTAAAACCCCGCTCCCAGAGAGCACTTACCGCAGATCAGATCATTCAAGAATTGACCCCTAAGCTGAAGCGCGTGATTGGCCTTCAAACCTTTCTGCGATCGCCCCCGGCAATTCCGATCGGGGGGCTACAGACCAACTCGACCTATCAAGTTTCCTTGCAGAGCCTTAACCTCCAAGATTTGCGCCAATACGTGCCCCCGCTTTTAGCGAAAGTGAGAACTATCCCAGGTCTGTTTCAAGTGGACAGCGATTTACAACTTAGCACGCCCCAAATAGAGGTGAAAATCGACCACAACAAGGCTTCAGCCCTGGGTATTACAGCCGAGCAGGTGCAACAAACCCTGGGTGCTGCCTACGGTTCCAGCCAGGTTTCCACCATCTTTACGCCAAATGATCAGTTCTACGCCATTCTGGAGGTGAAGCCAGAGTATCAGCGCGATCCGACAGCCCTGGGGATGCTTTATGTCCCATCGAATACAGGTTCTCAGGTGCCGCTCAGCGAGATCGCCAGTATCACTCAGGATGTCGGTCCTCTTTCCGTGAACCATGTTGCCCAGCTCTCATCCTCCACCCTTTCCTTTGATACCCTGCCAGGCACGTCCTTAAGTCAGGCGACTGCAGCAATTAAGCAGGCTGCCAGCGAAATTCTGCCTTCCACCATTACTCTGAGCTTTCAGGGTTCGGCACAAACGTTCCAACAGTCCTTCAGCGATTTGGGTTGGCTGCTGCTGGTGTCGATCGTCGTAATTTATCTCATCCTCGGTATTCTGTACGAAGATTTTATTCATCCCATCACGATTCTTTCGGGCCTACCCTCAGCTGGGTTTGGTGCATTGTTGACGCTCTATCTGTTTCAAGTCGATCTCAATCTCTACTCCTTTATTGGCATTATTCTGCTGGTCGGCATTGTCAAGAAAAATGGAATTCTGCTGGTAGACTTTGCCATTGAAGCCCAGCGAAAAGAAGGGAAAAGTCCCTTTGAGGCAATTTACGCTGCTTGCATCGTTCGCTTTCGTCCGATTATGATGACCACAATGGCAGCGCTGATCGGTACCCTTCCCATTGCCTTAGGATCGGGGGTTGGTTCCGAATCGCGCCGTCCGTTGGGGATTGCGATCG
>JBAUTA010001511.1:0-1910 GCA_049581985.1 Kovacikia sp. | reverse complement strand
CTGCCCAACATTAATCCGGCAACTGCTGCCAGCAAGAGGTTTTGCTTGGTTTTAGGACCTATTTTTTTGCCCTCTTTCGGTTGTTCCACCACCTGCCAGTCAAAACCACCCCTGGCAATTTCCAGCGCAAGTTCCTGGCGGGCCTTCAACAGTTGTTGTAAGGTATCTCGACCAATGTTGACGTTGGGTTGAAGGCGACCATATTCCGCTAACAAATTGGGGAACCGCTCCAACTGGGCAGTGAGCGATCGCTCCGTTTGGGCAAGACTCTGGGCGCGGGCACCTAATCCTTCTAAAGTATTCTGAGCCTCAACCAACTGACCAGCCAGGGTTAGATCGGTAGTTCCCAGTTGCCCCTGGGCAACTAAGGCTTCCCCTTGAGCCGCATTGTCTCCCAAAACCTGGCGCAATTCCTGACTGAGCAATTTCTGCTGGCGCTGGCGCTGATCGGTCCACTGTTGCACGAAGGGAGAACGATCCTTAAAGCGAATGCGATCCTTCTCCAGGGCCAGATCGGTTTTTTGGATCTCATTCAGCAGGTTTTGAAAGCGGGTGGATTGGCTCAGGCGAGAGGCGATCAGGGCTTGTTGGGGCGAAAGCCTGAGCTGCTGCTGGAGCGCACTATATTTGGCTTGGGTATCTCGAATTTGGGCCAGGTTGGTTCGCTGCTCCTGACGCACCTGGCTCAGGGAATCAATCAGCGCCTTCGACTGCACTTCTGGATCAACCAGATTACGGCTACGACGGAACTGCTCCAGGGCATCTTCGGCGGTTTTGACCTGTTTTTCAACGCGCGGAATTTGGTCGTTGATAAACTCCAACCCCTTCGCCAACCGTTGCTTTTGCTGCTCCCGGTTGTAGGCCTGATAGACCTGCTGGATCGCTAGCAAAACCTTTTCAGTTTTAACGGGATCGTGGTTCGTGAAAAGGACTTGAATAATTTTGGTCTTGACTTTGTCCTGCTCTACCTGGGTGAGGGTGAGGGAACTCTGGAGTTCTTCCACATCTAGCTTTGGGTAATCTGGTTGCAGCAAATCCACTGCTTTTTGTAAAAGCTGCGAACTTTTCATTTGGGTAAGCTGGGTGGAGTTGTCAATTTCCACATTGGAATCGGCAAAGGAGGGTTCCGCACCAGACTCCTTCTTGCCCTGGTAGTTTGGCTCCACCAAAAGCTGCATGGAGCTTTGATAGACAGGCTTTTGCAACAACGAATAAACGGCTGCGATCGCCAGAACTCCACAAAAAACGCCGATTACCCAGAACCGCTGTCGGATTAAGACCAACAACAACTGCCCATAACCGGGATCGGTTTCAACTGTTCCAAATGATTGAGTCTCGGTCACCTGGACACCCCTAAGACACGACGAAAGATACTGAATTGCAAAGTGGTAGTGATTGTTTGCTCCAGATCTGTTTGCTCCAGATCTGTTTGATCTAATTGATCTAAATCCCTTGGGCCTAAAGCTTGTTGACCTGAGTCTTTTTGAGCAAATGCTTAGTGATGCACCTCCTGCATCACCTGCTGAACTTTCGTGAAAAATGCTTCCTCGGAAAAGTGATTCAGCGCATGCGATCGGATGTCTTCATAGTTCCAATCAATCTCTGTGGAGTCGAGGACTGCGGACTGCAAGGCTTCCGGAGTTTGGCGTTTAAACAATACCCCCGTCTGCCTGGGAATCTGAGTATCCAGCACCCCCCCAGCCCCATAAGCGACCACAGGCGTTCCACTGGCATTTGCTTCTACCGGAACCAGTCCATAGTCTTCCAGAGCGCCACGACGACTGCCCGGCTTCTTGCCATCAACTGCATGCGGGCTTCATCACTGACGTATCCCAAAAATCTGATGTTGTCTAGCGCCTGTGACTTCAGATGCTCTCGCTCTGGGCCGTCGCCAATCACCAACAGCGGTA
>JBAUTA010001510.1:0-4308 GCA_049581985.1 Kovacikia sp. | reverse complement strand
GATAAATGTGACTATTATCCCGACCGCAAATGAGAAGACAGTTAATCACTTCTTTGATCAAATTCTCTTTGTTGTGGATTGTGACGATGTAGTTGAATTGGGGAGAATTAGACATGGGGGTGGGGGGTTAGGGGACTTCGTCATGAGTGCTTCGCTGAATGGCATGGAAAAATAGGCGGGAAAAATACAGGTATGGAAAATACAATCGCGAACAATACCAGTGAGACTGCCGTCGTGAAAGAGGCTTTAGTGATTTCTCTCGGTGGTTGATGTCTGCTTCGTAGCCGCAAATTCGTGTTGCATCTGGTGATAGTTCCAGAGTTTGCCCCGCTGCTCCAACAGTTCGTGGTAGGTTCCCTGTTCAACAATTCGTCCCTGTTCCAAAACCACGACCTTGTTTGCCCGCACAATTGTAGACAGTCGGTGGGCGATCGCAATCACCGTTCGACCTTCTGCCAGCGCTTCCAGCGATCTTTGAATTAACCGCTCTGACACCGAATCCAGGGCACTGGTGGCTTCATCCAGAATCAGAATTTCCGGGTTTCGCAATAGGGCACGGGCGATGGCAATGCGCTGTCGCTGACCACCGGAAAGCCGCACCCCCCGATCGCCCATCTGGGTATCCAGTCCATCTGGCATTTCCAGAATAAATTCCAGCGCATTCGCTAACCGGGCGGCTTCCAAAATGTCAGCTTCGGTTGCGGTTTCTGAACCGTAGGCAATATTGGCACGAATTGAGGTGTTGAAAATAAAGGTGTCCTGGCTAACAACCGCAAGCTTGCGTCGCACAGAATTGATATCAAACACCTTTAAATCAACGCCATCCACCAAAATTCTGCCCAGAGTTGGATCATAGAAGCGGGGAATCAGGTCTACCAGCGTGGTTTTACCGGCCCCAGATGCCCCCACGATCGCTGTCATCTCCCCCCGTTTGATGGTTAGGGTGATGTTTTTCAGGATGGGATGATCGGGCTCATAGCCAAAATCGACGGATTCAAAGGAAATTGCCCGTTGCAGACCCGGAAATTGCTGGGTGCCATTGTCCAAATAGGGCTTGTTGTCCGTTCGCAAAAGCTCCTGAATATTATCCAGTGCCCCCGCAAAGTTGTTGAGCATTGCCAGGTTTCCATTCATCTCATGCACCGCAGGAACCAGACGGAACAGAATAAACAGGAAGGTCAACAAAGAGGCGGTTTGAAGCGCGCCATTCGCCACAAACACAGTCAGGGCCACAATGATCATGCTGATCAACACGGTGGAGGCTAACCCCTCAGCCAAAGGACGGATTAAGGCCCAGCGCTTGACCGCTTTCATCACAGCCTGGAGGAGGTTTGAACTGGCACCGTAAAATCGCTGCCGCTCATAGTCCTGGGTGGCAAATGCCTGGACTGTCCGAATGCCGCTAATCAGTTCCATGGCAGTGGAAGTAAACCGACTGCTGGCAGCAGGAACCCCAAAACTGGCTTCCCGCACCCTGACGTTGAGATTGTTTAGCCCCACCGCTACCAGGCTAAATAGCAGGACAGAAACAAGGGTTAGTTGCCAGGATATCTGGAACAACAGGAACAAATAGACGATCAGAGTGAGTCCCTTAGTGATGATGTAGGAGAGCGCGCCAAAAGCAGCCTGGAGACTGCCGATCTCGTTGGTAAGCGTGCTGATCAACTCGCCCGATTTGGTCTTTGTAAAATAGCTCAAACTCAACATCTGGAGCTGTTCAAAGATGCGCCTTCGGAGACGATCGACCAATTTCTGCTGCGTCAGTTCGGTAAAGACCTGCGCCAGATAGTTAAACAGCGCTCTAATCCACGTAGAGCACAGAATCAATCCCGATACCCGGTAGAGCCGATTGGTAGGGGATTCGTTCACGCCTAGAATCCAGATATCAAACCAGTCATGCCCGGTATGAAAGGGTTTGGCATCGGGACTTACCAAACTTTGGAGGAAGGTCAGCAAAAACCCAAAGCCAAACCCCTCAAATAGGGCTGCTCCAAACGCAAAGGCGATCGCTCCTACGGCAATCCAGGGGAAGTATTTGAACTCCCGCAAAATCAAATAATGATCTTGCCAAAAGCGAGTTGCTTTGAGCGCGCGACGGATAAATAGAGGCAGTTTCAGGCGCATCGGTGGGCTGGTAGATGACGATTAGGACTGGGAGATAGGGAAGGGCAAGTTGGGCAGGATGGGTTGGGAGGGATGACTCCCAAGCAGGGGTTCTCCCCCTTCCCCCCTTCAAAACCTTATGTTTGTTGGACTAGTAAGCTCCATAACCTGTAAGGACCTTTGGGACGGTCATCAGCAGGATCTTCAAGTCCTGGATCAGGGACCATTGGCGCAGGTAACCTAAATCCACCCGGTTAACGGCATCAATATCTCGCAGATGCGATCGGGTTGTAACTTGCCAGATTCCGGTAATCCCTGGTAGGGCATTCATCCGGTGCCGCATGCTGGGATGAATTCGAACCGCATCGTAGAGTGCCCAGGGACGGGGACCCACCAGGCTCATTTCGCCTCGAAAGACGTTCAACAACTGGGGCAATTCATCCAGACTAAACTTCCGCATCCATCGTCCCACCGGAGTGATGCGGGGATCGTCTTCGCACTTGTGCAGCCCGGATTGATCGCCCATGATCTGGTGATGCAGGTGCTCTGCACCAACAAACATGGTTCGGAACTTGAGAATGCGGAACAGTTTTCCCCGTTCCCCAACGCGCCACTGGGAGAACAAAATCGGACCCGGTGACTGGGACCGGATAACCAAAGACAAAGCCAGCATCAGCGGACTTAAGATCAGCAACAACAGCACCGCAAAAAACCAGTCCACAATTCGCTTCAACCACCAGAACAATTTATTTTGTTTCCTTGGCAGTTCGGGAGTATTGGGGAGTTGTAAATAAGCGGTCTTACTGACTTCAGCACAAGCATTTGCCCATAGTTCCAGGTCTGGTTGTGCCAGATCGGGGGTCAGGCTGACCCGCTGAACGGGCGATCGCTCTAACCGGGAAACCAACCACTGCAAATTTTCCGGGCGAGGAACGCAAACTCTTTCAGTCTCCGACGCAGACTTCAGAAAAAGCTGCTTCTGTCGCCATTTCATTGTGTAATTGGCCGTTGGAGTGCGATCGTGCTTCAGAGAAGCGTTGCTTTGTTGTGCCGGACTAGGAATTGTGAGGGAAAGCGCTGTCATATTTTGATTAAAGATTTTGTAGATGCCTGAGTTAAATCAGACGTTTTCGCTGGTTAGAAGGAACAACGTTAAACCATTGCTCCCAGTAGATGCCCCTTTAGCCGTTGGTCGGTGTTCGCTGCCTGCTGCCTGCTAGCCACTGCCCTTTCGCCGTTGTCTCTCTGTCCAAGCTTTTCGCTCATAGGCAAGGTACGGATTAGCCACATTCTGAGAGCCGTTTGCCACGACGCCAATCACGTTGAGGGTTTTTAACATAGTGGTTGCCTGCATAAATTCCGTTCGCGTTACCTGTCCAATCCGCCCGACTAGCAGCACTCCCCAACAGAAGGAGGCGAGGGAAACCGCATCCACAATCCCTAAAACTGGGGGAGCATCTAAGACAACAAGGTCATAACTTTGCTCAAACATTGAAATTAAGTCCTCCATGCGGCTGGAATTGAGCAACCTTGCCGAGTCGGTGGGGGTTGGTCCAGCGGTCAAAATAGAAACAGGGATATCGATATATTGGTGCAGAGATTGAACGCCAGGCTGGTCAAGAATTGGCAGGGTCTCTGTCAACAGGGTGGAAAGTCCCCGATCGTTCGGCAAACTGAGCTGTTTGTGCAAGCTGGGACGACGCAAATCAGCGTCAATTAGCAGAACCCGTTTGTTCGATCGGGCAGCGCTAATCGCCAGACCTAAGGCCAGCGTGGATTTACCTTCGCCTGCGAGGGCAGAGGTAACCACCAGGGATTTAAGGCCAGAGGTAATGGGTAAAAGCTGAATGTTTTTGTAGAGCAGATCCAGTGCTTCCCGAAAGGGTTGCCAGTACAGCAAATCCATTGCGGTCGGGGTCAAGGATTCCGCCTTCTGGAAGGGAAGCTGGAGCAGAGGCGAACCGCCGCCTTGGGACATTTCTGGCATCATCCCCAACAACGGCAAGGCAACCTGTTTTTGTAGTTCCTCTGACGTATGCACCCCGTCATCGGTTCCATCCCGCACAAATGCAATGACACTGCCCAACATTAATCCGGCAACTGCTGCCAGCAAGAGGTTTTGCTTGGTTTTAGGACCTATTTTTTTGCCCTCTTTCGGTTGTTCCACCACCTGCCAGTCAAAACCACCCCTGGCAATTTCCAGCG
>JBAUTA010001509.1:0-2544 GCA_049581985.1 Kovacikia sp. | reverse complement strand
GCATGGGCCAATTATTAGATTCCGTAGAAATGCAGTTGTTTCAACCCCCTGCAAGCGAATAGGTTTAACTCACAGTATCAAGAAACTGTCTTTGCAAAAAATGAATCAGGGGCTTTGCATCTAAAATCAAACAGTTTCAACCTTTTTCTCAAAGAGTTTTGCCTAATCGCGTTTTGTTCTCCTGAAAACATTCTGAAATTCTCTTTAGCGTGCCTGTAGAATTATGTTCTGGGTCACAACAGCCTATTGCATAGTTTGATAAGACTTAATTTGAACTGAATCTTGTCACTGCTCTACCGTTGAAATTCGTCATGCCTACAATAGCTAATTACGAACTAAAAAGTGAAAGTTTAGAACTCCTGCGAAAATATCAAAAAACACCCACCCCTCAACTTCGCAATCAGCTGGTAGAGTTGAATTTTGGATTAGTTAGAAAGGAGGCTCATCACTGGATTAATCAATGCCTTGAAAGCTATGAAGATTTGCTTCAAGTCGGATGCATTGGGTTAATTCGGGCGATCGAACGCTTTGATATGGCTAAAGGGCATGCATTTAGTTCCTTTGCCATTCCCTACATTCGAGGAGAAATTCAACACTATCTGCGGGATAAAAGCCCTTCCGTTAGAATTCCTAGACGTTGGCAAGTGCTTCAGCGCCAAGCTGCCTGGAAAATCCGTGAATTGCAGCTCAAACTGAATCGCCAACCCACCGATCGGGAAATCGCAGAAGCGCTGGAGATTAGTTTGACAGAATGGCAAGAGATCCGGTTGGCCTGCCAGAATCGCGCTTTACTGAGCCTGGATGCTCCAATTCGGGATGAAGAGAGTGGGGCTTCCTCACTTGGAGATCTGGTGCCGGATACTCGTTATCGCAGCTTCCAACTGGCCCAGGAAGACCAGATTCGGTTGCAGCAGTCTCTCGTCCGTTTGGAGGCGCGAACCCGCGAAATTCTAGAGTTTGTCTTCCTCCATGATTTGACTCAAAAGGAAACGGCTGACCGATTGGGGATTAGCGCTGTAACGGTTTCCCGACGGGTTAAGAAGGGGTTAGAGATGCTTCAGAAGCTCATGGTCGGCGTTGAAGATTAAGATCTGGTGAGCTGCCAGCAGTCTTGGGCGATCGCCCAATCTTCTTGAGTGTGGATAACGAGAATCCTGATGGTGGAATCAGCGGCTGCAATATCCTGATCAACCGGAGATTGGCGGTTCTTCTCCAGATCTAGCTTCCATCCAAGGAAACCGAAAGCGTCACAGGCTGAAGCTCTAACTGGCGCAGCGTTTTCTCCCACGCCAGCGGTAAATACCAGGGCATCTAAACCACCCAGGGTCAATACTGGTGGCTGATGCCATGAAATCCGTAGCGCCGAATGCCCTGTTCCAGCCACTCATAGGGACCGGGGTAAATGGCTGCTGCGCTTGGCATGTGGGAATGAAAGGCAGTATCAAACACAGCGATCTGGGGAACCGTCGGTAGAATTTGTTCGATCGCGACAATGCCTTCGAGACTGGCGGGGTTATGGGCCGGCGCAAGGGTCGCGAGATGGTTGATCTCGTGCTTTACCGCTTCAGTAACACGGACGCTCTCGCGGTATTTCTGGCCGCCATGCACCACTCGATGACCGACTACGTCAATTTCTGCCGGTTGTTCTATCACCCTGGTTTGGCCGTGCCAGAGCGTCTTAAGGACACGGGCGATCACATCAGGCCGAGAATTTGTTGAGATATCTTCCTGGAGCACTTCCCCTGAGGCAGTCTCTATTTTTATCTCTGCCGCGCCCTGGCGATGGCTCCAATCAACCCTGGCTTCCCAAGCAGGCGGCGGCGGAGGTCGGGCAGGGTATCTCCTGTTAGCTCGTAAAGGCAGCTTTTTTGGGTGCTGAACCCTGCGTTGAGCACCAGAATTTTCATAGCAGGACTGTTTCAGCGATGGAACGGTGGGTGAGAGGGGAGGGTGGGTGAGAGGGGAGGGTGGGTGAGAGGGGAGGGTGGATGAGAGAGTTGCTATTAGCCGTTAACGACAGAAACCCTCGGAATTTTAGGCCGGAGCTTTTATATCAAATTCTTCATGCAACTGTTAACTATTAATGCGATCTTTGCCTACTTGCTGCAATTTTTTGATAGATATTCACCTGAGAGTCTTTATGTCAATAATCTCACGGTAATAACAATATCTAAGGAGAAAATCAATTGTTCACTACAACCTTACTTGCGGTTGCTCCCAGAGCTGCTGAATGGACGCCTGTGATTGGGATCATTATGATTCTCAGCAATATTGCTGCGATCGCCTTTACCAAGTTAACAGCTAAAAATCCCGAGGGTGGCCCCCCCCTGCCTTCATCAGAACTCTTTGGCGGTTTTGGTTTGGGTGGCTTGTTAGGATCCACTGCTTTTGGGCATGTTTTAGGCGCAGGAGTTATCCTGGGGCTTTCTAATCTAGGAGTGATTTAGTCAGTTTTTTCAGAAGAACTGAATCCGTATCATTGTTTACTTTAGGATCGCGGATTAAATAATACCAATTTAAAAAATGAAGGTTGCAGATGGGGGT
>JBAUTA010001508.1:0-3304 GCA_049581985.1 Kovacikia sp. | reverse complement strand
TCGATGGGAAAACCGCTCTGTAATTACCAATTTATTGCAGCCGATCGGGTTTGAAGTTGCTGAAGCATCGAATGGGCAGGAAGGATTGGAGAAAATGATGGAGTTGCAGCCAGAACTCATCATTGTTGATCTGGTAATGCCTATCCTGAATGGGTTTGAAATGATTCGTAAAGTCCGGCAATTTCCTGAATTAAAAGAAACGGTAGTTATTGCATCTTCTGCCAGCGTATTCGAAACCGATCAACATGAAAGTCTAGCTTCAGGAGCAAATGAATTTTTGCCAAAACCGATCGCAGTTGATGGACTGATGGAAATGCTAAGATCCCGCCTTCAATTGGAATGGGAATACGAAGCAGATAGTACAGCCAGCCCATCTGCTTATTCCAAAGCTTCAGATAATGCTTCAGATTCATCATCCTCGGTATCAGATTATATTATTTCGCTGCCCCAGGATCTGGTGCTTAACTTACAAAAGTTAGCTAGAAAAGGAGATCTTGATGGGCTTCAGGACGAAGCAAGAAAATTGCAACAATTGGGTTCTAACTATGCCCCATTTTCTCAAGAACTTCTTCGATTAACGGAAAGTTTTCAACTGAATGAGCTTCGAGCTTTGATTAGCAAACATACTGCTAGAAATTAGGAATCGTATTTCTGCAGATTTTCAACGAAGATGAAGCTCTTTCAACTTTTTATCAAACACAATCATTATATGTTTTTAATATGTTAGAAGATTGCAAAGAATCAATTGTTCTTATTGTTGATGATAACTCAACTAACCTATTAGTTTTATCTCAAACCCTGAAAGAAGTGGGTTTAAAAGTTCGAGTTTCCATGGATGGAGAAAGTGCCCTTGAGCAGGTAGACGAGGAGATACCAGAACTTATCTTGTTAGATGTTCAAATGCCAAGAATTGATGGATTTGAAACTTGCAAAAGGTTGAAATCTAATCCCTTGACAAGGGATATTCCAGTGATTTTTATTACGGCAAACAATAGCACTGAAAATATTGTTAAAGGTCTATCCCTAGGAGCAGTAGATTATATTGTTAAACCATTTCAGAAAGAAGAAGTTTTGGCGCGAGTTCAGGTTCATTTAAGAATGCGCCTTTTAGCTCAGAAAGTTCAGGAACAGGCAGTTGCGTTACAGATTGCCAACCAACAGTTAGAATGTCTTGCCAATCTTGATGGGCTGACTCAGGTTGCAAATCGTCGTCGATTTGATGAGCAACTAGATCTAGAATGGAAAAGACTAGCACGTGAACCTGCTCCACTTTCTTTGATTCTGTGCGACATAGACTACTTCAAGCGCTATAACGACTTTTATGGACACCAGGCCGGAGATACTTGCTTAAAGCAAGTCGCAAAGGCAATTGAGAGAAGCCTCAAAAGACCTCACGATTTTGTTGCTCGCTATGGAGGGGAAGAATTTGTTGTCATTCTTCCAAACACTAACTTTGAGGGAGCATCTCATGTTGCCGAATTGATTCAAGAAAATGTTGATCGGTTAAATATTAACCATGCTCAATCTACAGTGGCCACCCACATTACCTTAAGTTTGGGAATTAGTAGTACAGTTCCCACGAATGATATTTCAGTAAATTTTTTGGTTGCTTCTGCTGACAAAGCATTATATGAGGCAAAGAGGAGAGGTCGAAATAATTTCCATCTCGAGCTAGCACCTGTTTAGATCATTTGCAGCTCATTCAGGGCTGCATTCATTTCCTACGTTTACTTTTCGGCATGTTCTTATTTTGAAGTCTTTTTTGAAGTCTTTAATGTTAAAACTTAAAAATTCACTAACAGTAACTTTTCCCTACTTTGAAGACCGAATAAGCCTGGAAAAAAGGTATTTAGAATGACGCAACAGAGAAATAGCCGAGTGCTAAGGAATAAGCAACTAAAGCATAAGCTAAGGACAGAGGCAGGTATTCAAAAACTCGAAAAGGATCAAAGCAGTAAGAACGAAGCAAATCCTCATCAAATATCATCTCAATCAATTTCGCAGATACTTGAAACCGCTATTATTACCACAGATGCATCAGGAAAAATTTTATTGTTGAATACACTAGCAGAGAAGTTGACAGGTTGGAGCTTTCATGATGCTAGATCTCTACCTCTTTCTTCTGTATTTAAAATCGTTGGTAAATTTAATTTTAAAGCCCTGGAAATTCCAATAGGAGAGTTTCTTTGCAGAAATCAAAACTCCTTCTTCTCTGATGATGTTTTATTAGTTAAATCTAACAAAAATCTAATTCCTATAGAATACTCCTTGTCTCCCATTTATGATAGCAATCAAATCGTGGGCACAGCTCTGGTTTTTCGAGATACAAGTTCTTTGTATAGAACAAACTGTCCGAGATCCTGGCAGCCAGATCATGATCCTTTAACTGGCTTGATTAGTCGTTCTTCTTTTGAAGATTATTTGGCGCAGGTGTTACAGGATTCAAAAACTTTAGCTCGAACCCATATCTTGTGTTATCTAGACTTGGATCGGTTCAAAATTATTAATGAGGTCTGTGGGCATTTAGCAGGAGATGAGTTCTTGCGGCAATTTAGCGCTATTTTGCAGATGCGAATTCGCAAGACCGACATTCTGGCTCGATTAGGAGGTGATGAGTTCGGTTTGATTCTTCAACATTGCAATTTAGAACAAGCTCTCAGTGTCCTTCAAACTTTGCATGAGGAGGTACGAAAATTTCGTTTTTCCTGGCAAAGTCATACGTTTAACTTTACTTTCAGTGCTGGAATTACCCTACTCCATCCCGATAGCGAAAGTGGTTCCAATGTACTCATTGAAGCTGACTCAGCCTGTACCATTGCGAAAGGCAAAGGTCGCGATCGCGTGCAAGTTTATCAGGAAGATGATCAAGACGTGACATCCCAGCGCGGGGATACTAGAGGAGTCCTTCGTGTAATTAAGGCACTGGAGGAAGATCAATTTCTGCTTTACTGCCAACCAATTGTACCAGTTGCCATTGCAGATAACTCTGCCTGCCAATATTACTATGAAATCTTAATTCGGTTACAAGACGAACAGGGCAGGCTTATTCCGCCAAACGAGTTCTTACCTGCGGCAGAAAGGTATGGGCTTATGCATCTGGTCGATCGCTGGGTTATCCAAAATCTTTTCAAGACTCTAACGCAGAGCAGCACCAAAGCTGGAGGATCTGTTTACAAAAGTCTTCGGAAATATTGTTATTCAATTAATCTGTCTGGTTCCAGCTTTAATGATGATCAGTTTCTAGAGTTTGTTCAAGAGCAATTTGCCCTATATTTAGTTCCACCTGAATCGATCTGCTTTGAAA
>JBAUTA010001507.1:0-2205 GCA_049581985.1 Kovacikia sp. | reverse complement strand
GATACAACTAGCGCCCCTAGAGTGGTTCCGATTGCCAGAAAAAAAGTAGCTAAACCAAGTCCTCTCAGACTTTTCCACTTCATCATGTTGAGTCTCCCTTGAATGTGAGTTGCTGTAAATACGTTGTGGAAGATAGAATACGTACCTTCCAGGGTAGTGATATATTTGAACGATCTTAGAATGTGGTCAATTATCGACAATCTGTGTTTAATGGCTCTACATCGAAAGTGCGCTCTTCGCTCCAGTCAGTCCAGAATTGATTGTTTAGCAGTGCCCTGACTCGCCAACGCCATCCTCTTCTGTTGTGTTCGGCAATGTAACTACCTGGACTTCTATCGGTGTAAACTGTGGACGTGATGTCTGATCGATCAATGACTGGATTTTGTGCATTCTGACCGATAACATACAGGTGATAGCGCGTCACTCCCAGAATTGGTTCAGTCCAGCTAAATGTCCAGGTAACACCGTTGCTTCTGTTTTCGCAACCGTTGTCTAATGCAGCTCCATTGGCTGGAGCAATCGGGGTAGGACGGACACGTGCCTGTGCTTGTTCAACTTGCATGAACGCAACTGAAGTCAACAATACAATCGGCAAAGAAACTCGTTGCAAGTAATGCATATTTTTACCTCCAATTTGCGATCGCGCCATTTTTCTCATTGGCATACGGTTTCAAGAGGCTGAATAATAGAAAGAACGTTTATCCCTCTGTTTTCTTTAACGAAGTGCCCCAAAAGAACTTCCTAACGGCTCAATAAAACGTTACAAAATAATCTCGCAGTCTTAAATCATTGGGCTTAACCACTCGTTTGTCACCGCCATTCAGCGCGATCGCTCCTTCAGTCGCTCAGGACCACACAACCCGCCATCAAGATGGGTAATATAATGCAGATAGGTGATCTCAGGCATGTCATGGCAGTCACAACTCAAAAACTGACCTTTGCAGAGTACCTTGCCTACGACGACGGCACGGGGGCTAAATATGAACTGGTGAATGGAGATCTCGTCCGCATGGCATTGGGCACCGGGGAACATGGAGACATTAGCGAATTCCTCAACGAAGCCTTCAAAGACGAAATCAAACGCTACTCACTGCCCTGGACCTCTAGAGATATGAAGATTGGCATTCAGTCGCCCAGAGGCACCCGTTGGGACACTGTAAGAGTGCCTGATGTAGTTGTATTGCCCTTGGAGCAATGGGCAAGCTTGAAAAAACGAGAGTCGGTGATTGCGCTCAATGAACTTCCCCCGCTCCTGGTGGTAGAAGTCATTAGCCCCTCTACCGCGACTGAAGACTACCGGGCGAAGCGTACTGAATACGCCGTTTTGAATATTCCCGAATATTGGATTGTTGACCCCATTCAGGCACTGGTGACAGTTTGTACCCTACGGGATGGTGCCTATGACGATCAGGTTTTTCAAGGGAACGACCGGATCAGTTCTCCTACCTTCGCCAGTTTGAACCTGACCGCAGCCCAAGTGCTAGGCACAGAGGGATGATCCATCGGTTACTGCTCCATCTGCCCCAGCAATTTCAACGCTTCTGTGACAGCCTCTGCACGGGTATTCACGGTTAGTTTCTTAGAAAGATTCTCCAGATGTTTGTTGACTGTCTTTGGTTTAATGTCTAACGCTGCTGCTATTTCGGCATCCATCTTTCCTCTGGCAACCCAAAGTAACACCTCAGCTTCTCGCTGAGTTAACCCAATGCGCCGCAGCGATTCAACCGAAAAACTCTGATACCTGTTTTCTTCCAGGGTTAGAAGAAACTGACCTGAAGACGCACTCCCCAGCAACCGAATACTTAAATACTGCCCCTCTTGCTCAACCTGCAATGGTTTTCCGGCTTGAGTGAGCGATGCCTGATGCCGTTGCTGAATCTGTGCTTTCACCCAGTTCTGTAAATCTTCTGGGAGTTGTTCCCCAAGCCAGGACGACCCTGGAAAATACTGATTGAGCAACTGCAAAGCGCGGGGTGAAAGCAGCCGAATCCGCCCAGCAGGGGAAAGAATCACAGAGCCAAGCTCATCCACCGCCTGATTCAACTGATCCAACTGTTGCTGAAGTTTGGTGTATTTCTGGGCATTGGAATAGGCTTGGGCAATGTAAGGACGGATCAGCTTGCCGATAGCCAGCTCTTTAGCTGATTGCCTAATGTCCAAGTTAGATAACGGCTTCGCTATATTTGCTACTCTGAAGATTAGAAT
>JBAUTA010001506.1:0-7733 GCA_049581985.1 Kovacikia sp. | reverse complement strand
GTGTGTCTTAAAATCGGTAAAATCCTATCCCCATAAGTTGGTGATCCTGGTTAATTGGAAGCCAGGGAAAGGGGAACTACGTCTCCAGACAGAGGGGGCCACCATTGGGCTGAGAGATTCGATGAGGGTTCAGCCGAGCCGCTACTGCCGACGCCTCCTCACTCTTCAGGGGCAGCTTTATTTTAATTGCGCCCAGCTATTTATGTAGGACAATAAACCAGACACGCAATCTGGAATTCTTAATACCAGACATGTGCTTTTAAGTACATCAAATGTTCACCTAAGTTAGTAATTTACCCCCAGTTATAATGGATAAGCTGGCATCCACAGGGCAATCGGTAGCGATGATTCGCTCGATGAAAGAAGCGCATAGAGAAGCAGAAAGAATGCGGGATGTGACACTTTTACTCCAGCATCTCAACGAGCGAGAGGAAACCACGATCAAAATGATTCTGGACTGTCTCTATGATGTCGGTTCAGTTAATTTAATCAATCAAAAGTTCCAAAACCGTCAGATTAATCGCTTTCTGAAGGCGATCGCCTGGCTACCCAAACCCGCATTCCGACTTTTTGCGATGCGCTGGTTCAAGAAAAATTGTCCCCGCTTGATCACCAACTGGCTCCATCGGAAAGTGAGCTTTCCGCCTTCTGCGCCTCCTCCCAGTCCAGCGGTTCCTGAAATTGCAGCCGTCCAATCGGGTTCCCTGGCCATAGCTGGTGAGGCTGTATCAGAGGTTGTCGTAGCAGATCTGGCAGAAGTCACGAATGCAGTCGCAGATCGTGATCGGCAGATCCAGCAGTTGCGCTCCCAGGTGAGGGTATTAACCGGCCTGTTAATCGGGATGGTATTGCTTTTTGGGGGCGCATTAGCGCTGCCAAACCGGAGCTCTGGAACAGGGGGGATTGGGCACCAGGAACCCTTCAGTTCCCAGCCTTAGGGTTAACGGGCCGCACCTGCCCACCAGACTTGCCGGTAGTTAAGACATTCAGAATTGGGACACGTTAGACTAAATACATCGAGGCCCGTCGGGTAGTCCGATTAATTTAAAAAGCAGCCACAAAAAATTCATAACTCCTATTGTTGCCATGCCTCCAAATCCAGATATTATGCGAGCCGTTGAACGCCTGGACTATCGGGTAACGGTGGGTGATGTAGCGGCCCAGGCAGGGTTGAACGTCAACCTAGCCCAACAGGGTTTGCTGGCGCTTGCTTCAGAAGCGGGCGGTCATCTGCAGGTGGCGGAGTCTGGTAATGTTGTTTATCTGTTCCCTCAAAACTTTCGGACCGTTCTGCGGAATAAGTACCTGCGGTTGCGAATTAAAGAGTGGTGGGACAAGGTTTGGCGTGTTCTTTTTTACCTGATTCGAATCTCTTTCGGGATTCTGCTGGTGGTTTCCATCATCCTGATCTATGTGGCAATCATCCTCATTGTCCTTGCTGCTAGTTCTGCTCGGGGCGAAGGGCAAGATTCAGGAGGCGATAGCATTTCTATGCCAAACTTCTGGTTTGGTCCCGATTTCTTTTGGTTTTTCTACCCCAACTACGACACCCGCCCCTCCGGTCGCCGTCGCTCCTCTTCCTCCGACGAAAAACCTTCCCTCAACTTTTTAGAAGCCGTATTCTCTTTCCTGTTTGGCGACGGTAACCCCAATGCGGATTTGGAAGAACGACGCTGGAAGATGATCGGAACTGTCATCCGCAACAGTCGGGGAGCGATCGCCGCGGAACAGATCTCGCCCTATCTCGATAGCGTTGGGCAGGGGTACGCCCAAGAGTACGAAGAATACATGCTGCCTGTGCTAACCCGGTTCGACGGACGTCCCGAAGTCAGTCCCGAAGGTGAAATTGTTTACCACTTCCCGGAATTGCAGACAACGGCAGTAGAGCAACAATTCAAGCCTGTGTCAGCTTACTTAAAAGAATTTCCCTGGCGTTTCAGTCAGGCCAGTGCTGGACAGATCATGCTGGCCGTGGGGCTAGGTGCGGTTAACCTGATTGGTGGGTTGGCCTTAGGGAAGCTTCTAACAGGCGGAGTGGCAGCGGCGCAGCTAGGCGGGCTTGTCGCCTTTGTTCAGGCCATTTACTGGTTATTGTTGGGATATGGCACCGCGTTTCTGGCAATTCCCTTAATCCGCTATTTTTGGATTCAGTGGCGGAATCAAAAAATTAGTGCCCGTAATGACGGGCGGCAAGAGCGGGCAGTGCAACTGAATCAACTCGGCGATCGCCTGCAGCAAAAAATTGACTATGCCCGCAAGTTCGCGGCTGAGACTCTTATTGGTACGGATGACCTGGCGTATACGACTGAGCGCGATTTAGTAGAACAGGAAGTAGAACAGGCGGATAAAATTGACGCCGAGTGGCAACGCCGCCTTGAACAGGGGCATTAGACGATTGTTGTTACTTACAACCTGACGCCTGCCCATCGCCCTCGTTGGTTGCATTGCTGCCACTAATACCGTTTTTATATGAAGCTGCATCTTATTTGACCCCTGGCTGTCGCCGTCCCCCTTGCCAAGGTGGACTATAAGGGGGTGCTTGTTTTGGCGCGTCTTCCATATTTGATTGGTATAAGGAGGTTGGTTTAATTAATTGTCAGAAAGAGTTTGGGGGCGCAGCCCCCAGGCAGGAGGTTTCACCCCCTCCACCCCCTCTGATATCTTCAGTTTAATTACACCCAGCTACTGATAAGCTGCAAAAGCTTGATTATTAGTTCAAAGTTTAAGTTCAATTCTTCATCAAAATGAGTACGGATGCGTTTTTGTATTAAGCAATACTAAAGGAGGTGTAAAAGCACCAAGAATTTTTTACTTTATTAATCCCTAATTAAATATGAAGATTCAGCTCGGCGATATTCTGATGGCAAGGAATGGTAAATATTACCGGGTCGTTGAGTATAGGGAAGGCATCGTTTCTTTGATCCGTGTGAATGGATATACGCTGTTTTCCTGCAATATGGAGTATGCTGAATCGATGTTCAGCCTCCCGATCTCTTGCGCGAGTTCCTGAATCCTTGAGAACACAAAATTTTCCCCTATAAAATAAAACTTTCCCAACCGACCTGGCTCACAGAACCGGGATAGGGGCAACTGACCAATAAAACTAACCAATAAACGAATGGGGTCACTGTTCGCCCATCTTGCATGGTCCGTCTTGCATGGTCCGTCTTGAATAGTCTGTCTTCGCCAAATCCAAAATTGGCTCAGGCAACTCCGACCGCTTCAATTGCGGCTTCCAGGGCGATCGCGACGTGAGTCCAGTGAGTCCCGCCCTGGCAAAACCCAATATAAGGCTCTCGTAACGGCCCATCCGCTGAAAATTCAGAGGTACTGCCGTCAATAAACGTTCCACCCGCCATAACCAGTTGGTCCTCGTACCCTGGCATTTCAGCGGGTATTGGGTCCAGATAGGAACCAATCGGGGAGTGTTGTTGAATCGCCCGACAAAAGGCGATCAGTTTTTGGGCAGACCCCAGTTGCACGGCTTGAATCACATCCCGTCGGGGAGCAAACGGTGAGGGGTTGACTGGATAGCCCAGTTGGTCAAACACATGGGCGATCAGATGATTCCCTTTCATGGCTTCACCGACCATCTGGGGAGCCAGGAATAGCCCCTGAAACAGCAGGCGATTTTGGTCAAAGGTAGCACCCCCGGAACTACCGATTCCTGGAGCCGTTAAACGACAGGCTGCGGCTTCAACCAGATCTGTCCGTCCGGCAACGTAGCCGCCTGCGATGACAATGGTGCCCCCTGGATTTTTAATCAACGAACCTGCAATCAAATCCGCCCCAACCGCTGGTGGTTCCTGAGCTTCGACAAATTCGCCGTAGCAGTTATCAACAAAGCAGATTGTCTCAGGGTTTTGCTGTTTGACCAGATAAATAATTTTCTCGATGTCTGCGATCGCTAAACTGGATCTCCAGGAATACCCGCAGGAGCGCTGAATCAGCACCATTCTCGTCTCCGGCTTGACCGCCCCCGCCAGCGCAGGCCAGTCCACTGTTCCGGCCTCTGTGAGAGCCAGTTCCCGATAGCAAATCCCAAACTCTGCCAGGGAACCCTGATGCTTCCCCCGGACACCGATGACTTCTTCTAAGGTGTCGTAGGGGGCACCCACCACTGCCAGTAGTTCATCTCCCGGCCTTAGAACTCCATACAGGGCACAGGCGATCGCATGGGTGCCTGAAACAAACTGCACACGCACGGCTGCTGCCTCCGCCCCCATCATCTCGGCAAAAACCCGATCCAATACCTGACGCCCCAAATCATCATGACCATAGCCTGTCACCCCCGCAAAATGGTGGGTTCCGACCCGATGACGACGAAACGATGCCAGGACTCGTTTAAGATTTTCCTTGACCTGAGCGTCAATTCCAGAAAAAATCAGGGATAGGGCTTGTTCTGCTTCCCTTATTTGGTTAAATCTATTCATTAATGTCTCGTTTCTTCTCGGAGTTCGCTTTTAGCGCCTCTACCTCTTACCAATTTAAAAAGCAAACAGGACAGATGGAAACTGGGTGTAGGGGCTTTTGCCATGAGGGCTTAGCCGCACGGTAGAACCCTTGGCGGGGGGCGCAGCTCCCCCCACCCCCATCTACAACCCTGATTTTTTAAAATTGGTAAATTATCCAACATCGGGCTTGCAGGCAACCATCTCTCTGTTCACTCTCTTAGAATGAACAAAGTTCCATTGTCACGCAAACCGGACACCATATCCACACTGAGATGAATGAATGACTGTTGCAACTTCTAACAAACTAAATTTCGACTGGTCCGTCATTATATTTATGGCGATCATTCATGCGGGCGCATTGCTTGCCTTTGTACCTGGTACTTTTAGCTGGACGGCAGTTGGTCTGGCAATCTTTTTACATTGGGTCACGGGTGGTTTGGGGATTACCCTCGGCTGGCATCGGCTGGTTAGCCATCGCAGCTTTCAAACGCCGAAATGGTTAGAATACTTTTTTGTTTTCTGCGGCACCTTATCTATGCAGGGTGGTCCCATTTGGTGGGTTGGCCTGCATCGCCATCACCATTTCTACTCTGACCAGGCAGTTGATCACCATGACTCAAACAAGGGGTTTTGGTGGAGCCACATGGGTTGGATGTTTCGCGAAGTTCCGGCGGAGGCCGAAGCAGCTAAGTTTGCCAAAGATATTGCAGACGACCCGGTTTATAAGTTTCTGGATGATTATTTCTTTCCCATCCAACTTGGTTTTGCCCTCTTTCTATATCTATTAGGTGGTTTGCCGTTCGTCGTTTGGGGTATTTTTGTTCGTCTTGTCGTCGTGTTTCACTGCACCTGGTTGGTCAATAGCGCCACCCATCAGTTTGGTTATCAGACCTATGACGCGGGCGATCGCTCCACAAATTGCTGGTGGGTTGCCCTGCTGACCTACGGCGAAGGCTGGCACAACAATCATCATGCCTATCAATACTCTGCCCGTCACGGTATGCGCTGGTGGGAAATTGACCTGACCTGGATGACCATCCGATTCCTCCAGGCGGTGGGATTGGCTACAAAGGTCAAGCTCGTTGGGAAAGAAGAGTAATCAGGCTTAGATGATGATGGGAGGGTGAACCTTTTTTGCCCTTCTGCCCTCCCGTCATCCTGCCCCTTCTGGCGCTCCGATGGCACCCCTAGAGGATAAAAACCCCTAGCAGTCTGTCGGAGTAATCGAAGTTCTCGTTACCAGGCTCTGCCTCTAGACAGGCATTCCCAAGAGGATCCTGGGAACGAGGAGAGTCTCCCCGACAGGCTGCTAGAGGGATAAAAAAATATAAAAATTAGGGTTTTAGCCTTTATTCCTGCCCCTGACTAAAATTGCCCCATTCCCTGAATAATATGTTTCATTGTCGTTAGGGTTTCCAGGCTGATCAGTCCACGACGATGACCCTTTTGGCTGGACATGCCCAGGAAGATGGAGTTCCCCCGTTGGGGATTGCGGTAAAACCGGGGGGAAGCGTTGATGAACGTGGAAGCACTGTTAACCCCAAGGGCAAACTGGCGGCTTTCTTGATAGGACTCGGTTACCAGACAATCAGCATGGCCATTACTGTGGAAGTTGATCCAGGCGATCGCGGATTCCAGGCTATTGACTACCTTAAAGGCAACCACCTTGGCAAGATAGGCCTTACGCCATTCCGATTCTTCTACTAGTTTGAGTTCGGGAAACTCCGCCACCAGTTCGGCATCACCCCTCACTTCAAACCCCTTCTCCCTCAAACTGTTCCACAGCATCGTCAGGGCGGAGGGATTATGGTTGCGATGAATCAGTACCTTCTCAATCGCATTCACCGGATCAGGCTCGCTCTGGTGGCTGTCCAGGATGACCCAACGAGCTGCCTCCAAACTGCCCGTTGGAGCCCAGTAGAGGTAGCAGTTGCCCATCGACGTTTTTAGCACCGGAGCAGTTGCCTGACGGACAACCTGTTGGATTAAGCTGGGGCGTCCATAGGGAATGATTAGATTTAAGTATTGATCCTGAACAATCAAATCGCGGACAGAGGTCCCCTGGTCTGAATGCAGCATTTGCAAGCAGGATTGGGGCAATCCTGCTTCCTCAACAGCCGTATGGATTGCCTGCCCAATCACAAGATTGGAGTTGCTGGCTTCACTGCCACCCTTAAGAATCAGGCTATTTGCAGTTTTAATGCATAGCCCAGCCGTGATCGCCGCCAGCTCCGGAAATGCTTCATAGATCAGCGCAATTACCCCTAGCGGCGTGAGTTGGGAGTAAGTCTGGCACTGATCAATCTGGTGCATCGCAGTCATTACCCGTCCTAAGGGGTCGGGCAATTCACTCAACCGCTGCAAAATTTGCACCGTCGTTTGGATACGCTCTGGCGTCAGCTTTAACCACTCCAGAATTAAATCGGGGACTGCCATTTCCCGACTCGCCTCTAAATCCAGCGTGTTCGCCTCCAATATTTCATCTTGCTGAAGCTTTAGCGTCTCTGCCATCATCTGAATCGCACGACTACGCATCGCCGCTTTGGTCGTTGCCATCTCCAGGGATGCCTGATGAGCATGGTAAACCACCGTAATGGGATCAGAGGACGGGCTAAATGAATCGGTTGACATCGAGCTACCGTCTATAAGCGAGCAGGACCATCAGTGCTGGGAGCAACGTCAGCAGCAATAATACAATCGCCCACAGCATAATGCCTGGAGTGGTGGACGATCGAAAGGTCAAGATTAAACCAATGCCCAACGTGAGTAAGACAGCTCCCAACGCTATAGGCAAGTAGCTCTCACCGCCAGAGTTGGCAATGCTCCATTGATGCCCCATCCATCGCCAGGTTCGCTTGTAGGGAGGGCTGCTGGAAAGCTGTTCCAGAACATAGCCACTCTCTTCGACCACGAAAATCTGTTGACATCGATTGCATCCAAATGCCTCGGTTAGAGCAATCTGAGTCAGCCGCCCTCGACGGCGACAAGGGCAGGGATACTCCTGAGTAAGATCAATCTTTTGAGCTTTTTGAGGTTGCACAGGCGGAGTTGAACAGAAACTTCTGGCAAAGATCATTACAAATATTCAAGCTATAGCAGTGCCGATTCATCGAATATTTACTTTGATGGTTCCTAACCAGGCACCTATGCTCCTCTAACTAAGCAACCCTTTGATTGCTGCCAGCCTATGAAAATCTTACCATCCTCACCTTCGATCTGAACCGTGTACCTGGATGCAACTGCTCAACTAAGTGCCAAATTGATGACCCTGAATCGATT
>JBAUTA010001505.1:0-3304 GCA_049581985.1 Kovacikia sp. | reverse complement strand
ATGCTCGAACAGTCTGTCCCTGCTAAAACCATGAATTCGTCTTAATTTTCCAAATTTATAATTGCTGGATTAGAAGGGATGTTAGAGGAACTGCGTCGCTCTTAGGTCGGCGAGATCGGTGCCATCTTTGAGAGAACCCTGATCCTCGACACCAAACCAGTGCCCGTGGTGGGCTACAAGCGCAGCAAGCGTCAGAGTGACTTTAGCGGCAGTGCGACTTCTGGTCACTGTGCCAGCCGAAAGATGAACTATTTTGGCTACAAGTTGGTGGTCATCAGT
The DNA here is from genome assembly GCA_049581985.1 of Kovacikia sp. Classification (GTDB taxonomy): domain Bacteria; phylum Cyanobacteriota; class Cyanobacteriia; order Leptolyngbyales; family Leptolyngbyaceae; genus Kovacikia. Next base: position 3,025 of record JBAUTA010001505.1, on the reverse strand, counting down.
ACCTTGAGTGGTGTGCCGTTGGTGTATGCCCTGGTGCCCGCCAATACCGATGAACGACTGGCGGCTGAAGCAGTGCTCTGTTGCGTGCGCGGTTGTGACATTTTGGCGGATAAGGGCTTTATTGGCACAGACTGGCAAGCTGAGGTCTCCACAACCACGGACAATCGCGTGTTCACCGCGAAACGAGTCAATCAGAACCAGCAGACCCCTGCGGCCTTTGAGCGACTGTTGAATCATTTTCGTGAGCGGATTGAGGCGGGTGTTTAACGATGTGCAAAACACCGGACGGAACTTGGAGCGGTTGCTGAGAAAACGGGTCGAAGGACTCTACGTCCATATTGCTGCTAAGATGGCAAGTCATACCCTGCGTATCTTGTTGCGTCAGCGTTTTGGGATTGATGTTCTCACCTTTGAGCAGAACCCTGTTTAGCCCGTTCAGAATTCACATAAGGCGTATTATGGCCTGTACAATGGTCAGTGGAAGGAGTGCTCAAATGGCCAGTGTGGCAGCGGGAACATCAATGGATGAGCCAATTGTATCACTACCGAAGATGAGCACATCGCATTGCAAATCTAATCTAGAACTGCAATACTGAACGCATCACTAAGAGCCTATAAGAGCTTGTGGGCGGGACTTATAATAGCTCTGAGTCAAGGCTTCCGCTTTAGATGCATCATTAGCAATAACCCCTAACACATTCGTAGACGAAAACTGCAACTCCTCCAGGGCTGACAGGACAGATAGACGATTGGTTTTTCCTAAGCGCACCACCAGAGTTAAACTGTCGCATTGATCTGCCAAAAAACTACTATCCGCCAGTCCAAGCAGGGGTGGCGCATCAATAATCACCAGATCAAACATTGCCTGGAATTTTTGGAACAGAGGCTCGACTCGATTGGTGGTGAAAAGCTCTAACGGGTCAAGAGGCGATTGTCCAGAGGTCAAAACCTTCAGGTTCTCGCAAGAGGGATGGGATTGGATTACTTTTTGAACATCCTGGTCACCCAGAAGCAGGTTACTGAACCCCCGCTGATTGGACAACCCTAATAATTTGTGAATTTGGGGATGGCGGAGATCCGCATCAACCAGCAACACCCGTTGCCCCATAGCGGCTAAGTTCATTGCCAAATTGAGAGCTATCGTCGATTTGCCATCTCCCGCATCTGGTGAGCTGATCATGAAGGAACGGAATTGAACGTAGGTTTTGTTGAGGAGGAATATATTTTTAGAGAGTGATCGAAAAGCCGCTTCCACTGGAGGTGAAGCCAGTTGGGGCAAGGAGTCGTCATGGGGAATTACCCCCAGCAAGGGCAACCGGGTTGCTCGTCTTACCTCATCCGTGTTGTTCAGCAAATCCCGTGTTATCTCGACCAGGAAACCTACACCGACGCCCAGTAACATCCCGAGTACAGCAATTAATGCCAGGAACCGAACCTGACTGACGCTGTTGACCTTAAGTGGTTGACCCAATTCATCCTGTTCCAATCGTGGTGGAATGGTAAGTTCCCAGGGAATTTCCTGCTGGGCAGCGTCAATTTGCAATGTCTCCTGGCGGGTTGCAAAATTATTGAGACGATCGGTTGCAAGTGTCAACTCGCGCTGCAAATCGGAGTACTGGCGGGTGATCGCAGGCAACTGCCGAATTTTTTGATTTATTTCAGCCTGTTCCCGGTTAATTTCCTGAAGGCGAGCCTTGGCCAGAGTGATAGAATCGTTCGCATTTTTTACAACCCTACTTGCCTCTCTATTCAGCAGGTTTTGTAAATTTTGCCGTTTTTCCAGTAGAACCTTCATGGTCGGATGGTCTGGTTTGTAACGAGCAGATTCTACAGCAATCTGACCCTCAACCTGCTGGTACTGACTTATCAGGGGTTGGGAATAGGTTGTTTCGCCCAGAACAGACGAAGAGCTTGCATCCTTTAGCTGTCGCGCTAGCGTGTTGCGTTTGGCTTCTGCTTCTGCAAGCCGGGTTTGATTTTCAGATGCGATCTGGTCCAATCTGCGAGTAGCTTCGGTCAGCTGTTTGCCCTGTTGTTCGGGGTCCACAATGAAGTACCGTTGCCTCAGAGATTGAATTTGCCGCTGCAAAGAATCGACTCGTTGGCGAAGGGGACGAAGCTGACTGTCAATAAATTCGATGCCGCGTCGAATCGGGGATTGTCGTTCCTTCAGGCTGTAATTCAAATAAGTCTGGGACAGTCGATTGAGAACAAATTTTATTTTCTCCGGGTCGGTGTCCTGGTAGCTAACTTCAATCAGTTTGGTGCCCTGTTCTTTCTTATCTAATGACAGGGTCATGATTCGTTTAATCTCAAAATTTTTGATTAAGGTTTCGTAGGTCACATTTGGATACCGCTGTCGCACCTGTCTAACCACTGGTTCCAGTAGTTTGGGACCCGCCAAAATTCGGATTTGCGAATCGTAATCCAGGCTGGACTGTTCAATATTGATTCGTTGTCCGTCGGGTACATCTGAACCCTGGGCTCGGCTATAAGAACGCGCCTGTAGTTCTTCCGCTGTGATTGGTTCCACAAGAATTTGAAACTTACCAACATATTGAGGGGGGGTCAATATTGTAATCAGGTGCAGCAGCCCGCCGCCTAACAGGGTCGTTCCCAGTGCAACTCCTGCTATCAATGGTGCCTGACGACGGGCAACGGCTACCAGCCAGCCTAAGTCCCACTTCTCCTCCTCAACCTGAGCCTCAGCCTTAGTGGAAGCGGTACTCTGGAATGGAAGATAGAGTGATTTACCGTTCGTTTCGGTCAGTTTTGACAAAAAATCTGGCTGTTTATCCATGTCGGTTTTGGGTTTTAATGAAGGGTTAATAATAGGTAAAAGCATCCATGATCACTGTCTACAAATCATCAAAATGAAGGCATCGCCGGCTGGAGCTAAGATTGAATTCACACTATCTCCGAATATTGTAATGCCCAATCGCCCAACCACAATAAACCCCGTCTAGGTTGAGACCCGTAGTTTTTCTTCCTCCGGTTTTAGGTGAGTGGTCACCCACAAGCGGTC
>JBAUTA010001504.1:0-2763 GCA_049581985.1 Kovacikia sp. | reverse complement strand
CGCCTGAAGTCGGGGGTTTCCCGGAGGTTTTTCGATGATTTTGAGGATGCTGGGGATTTTACCCCCTGCATCCTTCCTATGATTAATCAACCGTCATTCCTTAACCAAATATAGCTGTTGTCAGTTTGATTTCTCTCGGCTCAGTCTTCAATCTTTTGGGCTGGGACCTCAACCGCACTGACCTCGATCGTTCCAGGCGGGGTGAGGCGGTTAAAATGCCCGTTTTCTGCCGTTAAAGGTTCCCCACAACTGGGGCAATTAAACTCGGTTTTATTGAGACTTATAAACTGGTGCTGGCAAACCGGGCAGGCTCCCTCAATCAGATTGCGCTTTAGCCACCAGCGGAACCCCAAAAAAGCAATGACCGGAGTAGCGAGGATCAGTGCCAGCAGGATAAAAAAGGATTTGACCAGCCATCCCAATCCGATCGCCCCCAGTAACCAGAGGATGGCAAAGGGGAGGAGCAGACGGCTAACCTCGGCAAGCCCAAGTTGAAAATTTTTGAAGCTGTCCTGATTCACGGTAATCTCCGGCACACGATCGATTTAAATAACTCCATCCTAATGAGAAATGGCAGGAGTGCCCAACTTGGGAATCTCGCTATTGGCTGGGCAGATATCCCTACCTGAGGAGCCTTCAATTATATAGTAGTTCTCCCTTGGATGAGGTACGGGGTGGGCAGGCTCCAACCTCATACCAATTTAAAGAATGAAGGTTGCAGATGGGGGTGTGGGGGCTTCGCCCCCAGCCAGGGGTGGAACCCCTGCACCCTGTCCCCAATCTTCTCTGTTCGCTATTTAAATTGGTATCAGCATGGTCCGGCAGTGGCGGTCGGTGAGCACTCAGTCGAACGGCTCACCAAACGGTGGCTCTCCATGCTGGGGTCAGCGTTCCCTCCCCCCTGAACTCGATTCATCTGTTTGCTGTAGGGGCTGTATGCCCGCCCCAAACCCTTGTAGGCAGGCACAGGGAATTGCCCCAAGAAATTTCCCTGTCACTGTTTACTGACTCCCGCAAATGGCTCACTCCCTAAGGGACTGGGAACCCAGCCGCTAATATTCTTGCGCTTTGCCAATAGGGGTTGGGCATGGACGATCGGCAATCTAATCAACTCAGAACTCAACACCTTGTCCACTTCAGCATAGATTTTTGCCCTGGCAGATCGATCGGCCGTTGCCCGTCCCTGGTTTAGCAGTTTAAATATGCGGTCATTCTTCCAGTTGCCGATATCGCTGGTCGCACCAGGACCAAAGTGAGGGTAATAGAAACTATCGGGGTCGCCATAGTCGCCCGTCCAGCCCAACATAAAGGATTGGTATCCGGGAGATTTGCGGCGGTCTGCCAGGTAAGCAGCCCAGTCCTTTGTTTTCAGGTTGACGCGAATGCCTACCGCACTCAGATCGGCAGCAAAAGATTCAGCGATCGGCTTTGGATTGGGGAAATAGGGACGGGAAGTGGGCATATACCACAGTTCCAGGTCAAAGCCATTGGCATAGCCAGCCGCCGCCAGAAGCTGCTTAGCTTTTTGCGGATCAGGGGAAGCGGCGGGCAGCGTCCTATCCTGGGCCCAGGATAGGGGCGGTGGCGTAAAGTGGGGATCGTTGATGCCTAGATCTCCCCAAAATGCTTTTACGATATCGGCTTGTTTAATCGCACTGGCGATCGCCTGCCGCACCCGCCTATCTGCCAGCGGTTTATAGCCAGGGTTGAGGGCCAGATAACCCACATTAAAAGCAGGCCGGACCACCGCTTCCAGATTAGAGTCACTGCCAATTTCCTTTTGCTGATCGGGAGACAGTTCCGTTGTAAAGTCGATTTGTCCGGCTCGAAGCTGCGCTAGCCGGGCCGCGGGGTCAGCAATGAACCGGAACACGAGCAGATTCACTTTGGGAAATTCCGGCTTCCAGTAGTTAGGATTTTTTTCCAGGAGAATGCGATCGCCCGTCCGCCATTCCTGGAAGACAAAAGGCCCCGTGCCCACTGCCAGGGATCCGGGTGTGCCATAATTTGCCCCCGCTTTTTTGATCGCAGTTGGGCTGGCAATGCCAAAGAACCCGGAAGCGATCGCGTTGGGAAAGGCCGCAAACGGTTGCTTCAGGACGAACTGGAGTGTGGAACTGTTGACCACTTTTACCGTTTGCAGCAAGGAGTCCGAATCCCCCTTAAAGCCGCCAAAGATCTGCTGCCAGATTTCGTAAATCTTCCCCGCATTCCGGTACCCATGCGGATGATTGGGATCCCACCAGCGCTCTACATTGAACTTTACTGCCTCCGCATCAAAGGGGGTTCCATCCTGAAACTTCACATCCTGGCGCAGCTTAAAAGTCCAGGTCTTGCCATCTTTGGAAACCGTCCAGCTGGTTGCTAGGGCAGGCTCCAGATCGGTGGAACCGAGCTTAACCGCCATCAACCGATCGTAAATCTGATTCTGCACAATGATGGAGTTACCATCTGTTATATTTCCCGGTTCCAGATTCACGGGTTGCCCACTCGCACCATAGACTAATGCTCCCGCAGGCAGCGGAGATGAAATTGGATTCGTTGCACTCGGCGAAGGTAAATTTCCAGACTGAGGGGCAGCACAATTTGAGAGGGCGATCGCCCCTGCACACAGCCCCACCAGAAAGCCACGACGCTGCAACATACGGTGTCTCATCTTCAGATTCCAATATTTATAGCGGTTTGGACTTGGGTGAAGTACAGAAATGTGAGGTATAGTGGGGCGCGAAGCACCCTCACTGTACCTCACACCCTTGAAAAGGG
>JBAUTA010001503.1:0-5006 GCA_049581985.1 Kovacikia sp. | reverse complement strand
TATATTTGCCGGGCACGAACCGTAAATCTGGCTCATAGTCATACGGATTTCTGCCGAATGTCTAATGGATTGCTGATCTATTGTCTAATGTCAGTCCACTACTGAGTTTTACTGCCATGATTACCCTCACTTCTCTGACTCTTGCCGCAACCGGAGCCAGCGATATTCTCCAACGCGGCATCGACACGTCTCAAGGTATTGCCGAAACCTGGAATAAGCAATGGCTGAATGTTTTCCAGAGCGAGTTATACCACAGCGTTGTTTCCCTGGCGGGCTTATTTGCCGCAGGTGCTCTGGTCTTCTTCATGATCCAGTTCATTCGTCACATGGTGTTGGAAGAAGACTTGGCAACCTCACTACAAAGCTTACTCATCCCGCTGGTGGTGATTGTGTTGCTGGCAAACAAGGGCTATCTCCTGGGAAATAGTACGTTATCACTACGCAATGTCATTCATGGATTGTCTGGTAAAGTCCTATCCCAAACCTTGCTGGAAGTCAAATTGCAGGATGCCATTCAAGCTTCGGTGGATAAAGGCTCCGTCTCGACTCAAATCAGTGCATTGCTGAGCCAGTGCGAAGGATTGGTTGGGCAAAAGCAGCAAGACTGTTTCAAATCGGCGAACCAGCAAGCTCAAGCCATCATTCAAGACTATCAAGCCAAACATCCTACTGGCAATCAACCGTTTCAGGGATTAACCGATTGGTTGAATCAACTGTCTCAGCAAGCGAATGATTTTTCTCAAGCTCAGGATGGCGGCATTTCCGGTTCATTATTCCAGGGAGCAGGTTATCTCTCTGGGTTTCTGGGCGCAATTTCCCAATCTCTGGCACAAGCGTTACTCCTGGCATTCCAATGGGCCTTTGCCAACATCCTGGAAATTGCGTTGCTGTTGACTGGACTGATGGGTCCAATCGCGGTGGCTGGGGCGCTCATGTATGAGGGGAAATCCCTCTGGGCATGGTTGACCGGATTCTTTGCGATCGGGATGGCACAGGTTTCCTACAACATCATTGTGGGGCTGGCAGCCGTTGTGGTTGTCAATGCCAATGTCACCGATACCCTGGGTTTTTTGGTAATCATCGCCATCCTTGCTCCCGCACTTGCCCTGGCACTGGCATCCGGTGGTGGCATGGTGGTTTTCAACATCATCAATGCAGGCTCGGCTGGAATTGCTGCTACCCTTGCTTCTGGCTCACCACGAGTCACCCTCTGGAACAATACTCCTTTGCTTGGCAATGACTAAATGTATCCGGGACTCTCCTTATGCAACTCCTCAACCAATCGACAAAACGACGGTTTAACTCGTCTGATATTCTGCCTCTCTTTGCGATCGGAACGCTGGGAATTCAAGTTGTTGTTCTGCTTTTAACATTGGCTGGATTGGTTAGCCTGTGGGCGATCGCTCATAAACCTGCCCCAGCGATGGTGCAACTCATGGATGGTCGTTCCGTGGCGATGGAACCTGTGGATCATCTGGCGCGGACTCCCGAAAATATTCGCCGCTTCGTCAAAGATTCACTCAGTTTGATGTTCACCTGGACTTCTAAAATTCCAGCAGCGAACTCAAATGGTACAACCAATGCGGCTGCAATGGTGAGTGATCCGGGCATCTCTATCGGTGGCGGACGGATCACAACCGCCACCTGGCAGGCATCCTTTGCGCTCAAAGAAGATTTCCGCACATCCTTCCTGGAACAAGTCGCTAAGATGACCCCGCCCAGCGTGTTTGGGAGCGGTGCTCAAGCGGTGCTGAGCTTTGAATCCGTATCAGATCCGAAACCCGTTAAACCAGGCGAATGGCAGGTGGATGTGGTTGCGAATCTCCTGATTTTTGATCCTCAGCATCCCCAAGGATTGGCGCTTTCCTTCAACAAAAGCATCTTCATTCGGGCAACAGAGCCAACCACTGATCCACTGCCGGATAACTCCACGCCGATTCAAAAAGCTCTGTATCGGGTGCAGCAAAATGGTTTGCAAATCACTGAAATGCACGACTTAGACATTCAGCAACTCAATCGCTGAAGCCACGGTGTCCTTTCGCTTTCCCTCCCATCATGCTTTCCACCAATTCGACTCATCCCCCTGTCCCTGATTCGAGTCAGGGCAATCCTTCACTGCCAGATGAACTGGAGCAGTTAGCCGCGATGACAGGATATAGTCCACCAGCACCGCCTGGAAAAACTAAACCTCAAACGGCGACTATTCTGAAACCGCAAGTCCTCCAGGCAGAAGCTGATGCCAATGACGACACTCCTTTACTGGATGCGGAAGATCTTGCCGAAACAGAACAAACGGACGCAAAAACAAAAACACCACTCTGGTCGAATCCACTAGCGAAAGCAGGCTTTGTAACGGCATTGATGGGATTGGCGATCGGAACGGTTGGCATCTTTCTGTGGAGTGTGAATGGGAACTGGAATAGCCAACTGGCTCAGCAACCTAAGCCGCAAAGCCCGGTTGTCACTCCATCACCGACCACAGATCCCCAGCAAGCGGAAGTTGGCAGACTGAAGACGGTCGCTGCGTTGGGATCTCAGGCGCAGACCTTGCGACAGAATGCTAAAAATCCCACGGTTCTGTCACGCAATATGCCGACTAAAGCCGTAAGACCTACTAACAGTATTGAAACTCCTACCCGTTCCAGTCCACCCGTCGTGTATTCCCCCCCGCAATCCTATGCCTCACCAGTAACCCCACCCCCGCAAAGCAGCATCGCCACAAGAACTCAGCCAGTGGTCTCTCCGACAAATCCTCAAGAGGCGTGGCGAATCGCGCAGGCCTTGGGCAGTTTTGGGCAAACCAGCGAACCGAACCAGCCTGGGAAGAATGCCGCGCCGACAGTGTCGCCAAGTGATGATCCACAACAAGCTCGTTACGATGCCGATGCCGCCGCGTTATTGTCCGGTGCGGTAACTCGCGTTGCCCGCATCGTGCCGGGAGCGATCGCCACAGCAACCTTAAAAACTCCCATCATCTGGGCACAAGATTTGAAAAGTAGCCAGCAACCTCAGCGATTTGGACTTGAGCTGACTCAGCCCCTCCGTGCGGCGGATGGAACGGTTGCACTGCCCACAGGAACCCAGATGATTGCCAAAGTGGACACGATTTCTGGGAGCGGTTTAGTGGAATTGTCGGTAGAAGCGATCGTGGTGCCCACCAATCAGGGAAATCGAGTTGTGAATGTGCCAACTGGAGGTGTTTTCGTGGCGGGACAGGACGGCAATCCCTTGATGGCAAGTAATTACACTAATACTCACAAGCAACTGTTGGGCAAAGATATTGGGATCGCGCTGATGGGTGCCCTGGGGCAAGTTGGCACACTGCTGAATCGTCCCTTGAATGAAAGCACAACCACATCCCCCTATTTATCTTCTACCAATGTCAGCAATGGGCGTACCAATATTCTGGGTGGACTGCTCCAGGGTGGATTTGGAGCATTGCAAAATCAAGTTTCTCAACGACAGCAACAGGATGTGCAAGCGATCCTGAATCGTCCCAATGTCTGGTACATCCCCAGCGATCGCCCAGTTCAAGTCTTTATCAACTTTCCTTTTGAGGTGCGGTTATGAAACGCCTTCTTTGGACGCTGCTTGCAGTTGGTTACTTGCTCCCAGGAAAAACGGCGATCGCTGCCCCTATCGTGCGTGAAATGCCCCAAGCACAATCACAAGGATTAATCGGCGCAGGCGCATCCCTTACGGTCTGGGCAGGCTCTGGCACCAACATCGACTTTACCCGCACAGGTGAAACCATTCAGAGAGCCTGGTTAGATGACCCCAGTCTGCTTACGGTTGATTTTGATGGGAGTTTGTGCAGTCGCAGTGCCGGAAACGATTGTGGGGGAGCCAGCATTATTCACTTGCGAAGAATTACGGGGATTCGCTTTCCCAACCTGCCTGCAACGAACTCTACTTTGCTCACGGTTGTGACGCAATCGAATCAGGGCAAAAAAATTTACCTATTTAACATCGGCTATGGGTCTGGTACACCTGGATATGCAACGGTAGCCATTACACCATCTTTTCAACAGGGCAATGGCATTATGCTGCGGGGCGATCGGGCAACCGATTGGAATACTGTAGAAGCCGGATTAACCCAGGCGATTCAACAGCATCTGATTCTGCCAGATAGCCCTGTTTCATTGCGTGTGCGAGATTTTCTAACACGAGTCCGTAGCGGCACTCCCATGCAGCAGGCCATTCAAGATGCCAAGGTGACAATGGCGATTATTTCTCGTCTAGCAGCACTGGGAAATGCATCGCCTCCAGTCAGTCAAACTCAATTCTAAATTAACCGTTTCTGCGTTTGCTATTCTTATCCCTTCTTTGCTCCATAAGAACATCATGGCTACAACCCACCAATCACTTATATCAACCAATGAGGCATCCAACAGCCTGATGAGTCAGGGCAGCAGCCTTCTGAATGCCCTTAAAGGCGGTAATGGACTGATACTACTGATTGCGTTTGGTGGATGGTTGGCGATCGCCCTACTCGGCAAGGGGCAAAAGAAGGGCAAGTTAGCCACCGCCCAGTTTGCCAGAGTCAAGGAGCAGCGAACGGCTAAAAAGATTGCCCTGGCACAGATCAAAGCCAGAAAACATAACGAAGTCGCCTTCAAAATCTACGACTCTGTTTATCTACCTTTTGCCCAGGAAGGGATTGCCGTTTGTGGCGGCTCAGGCAAAGGCAAAACTGCCAGTATGATTTTACCGATCGCTTATTCTGCGATCGAGCAGGGATTTTCCCTCTACATCTATGACTTCAAATACGCCGAACCGAATGACAGTCTTGCCTGCACCATTGTTCCAATGGCCGTCAAAGCAGGCTATCAAGTGCATGTCTTTGCTCCCGGCTTTGATGAATCGGCCATCTGCAATCCGCTCGATTTTCTGCTGGACGATTTGGATGGTTTAGCCGCGCGGGAACTGGCATCGATTATGAAAGAAAACCTGCGATCGTCCGTCCGGGAAAACGGGGATGATCCGTTTTTCAGTATTGCTGGAGA
>JBAUTA010001502.1:0-3138 GCA_049581985.1 Kovacikia sp. | reverse complement strand
TCCCCCAACCGCCGAGCAACTGTATCAGCAAAAGCTTAGCCCTAAGTACCACGAGGGTTTTTGGGACAATGACTCGGCCTATTACACTCAGAATCTTACTTGGTTCGCGCTGTTCCCGTTCTCATCTATGAAACCCCTGCTGTCAAATACTCCTAACCCATGAAGCATCACCGTTCAAAGACTGTTGCAACTACACTTCGGCAGAAAAGTTGGTGTCAGCCTGTGCCTCAGCAAAGAACACCTATCCATTCCAAAAGAGCCTGCTCTCTGATTCTGTTAGCCCTGCTCAGCAGTGGTTTAGCCTTGGGATGGCAAAATCTCCTGGTGCAGGCGCAAGATAAACCAGAAGGAACGTCCACCGTCCCTCCCCAAAAGTCTTCAACGACTGATCCGTTGAAGCCTCAAGCACCGCGGACAGATCCAACGCCTGCGCCGCCTGATGCAACTGTCAATCCGTTACCTGCTGGTCAATATATCCTGGAATTTAACCGCAGTCCGGTTGTTGGAAATCGCTTGCGTTTGAATGGCATTTATGATGAGGCACGGCTTCGCTTTACCCGCCCCCGTAACTGGAAATCACAGTCTGCTAAGGTAATGCTGCACTTTCGCCATTCTGCAGCTCTTTACGCTACCCGTTCTAATCTAACTGTGTTGATTAATGGAACCAGCGTTGGGAGTGTGCCGCTGAATCGCAAGCAGGGGGAACTGGGTAACGCCATCTTCGCCATTCCATCCCGTCTGATTCAGGATTACAACGAGGTCGTAGTTGCTGCGCTCCAAAATAACTCCCCCACCTGCACCCAGGACCCCTTTGATCCTTCGCTATGGACCGAGGTTTTGCCCGATTCTAAACTCGTGTTTAATTTCCAGCCCCAGGCGATCGCCCTCAACTTTAACCGCTATCCTTACCCCGTTTACGACAATTTAAGCCTGGAACCCAACCTCATCGCCTACCTGGTGCCCAGGGACGTCGATGAAACCTGGCTGACTGCCACTGCTCGCTACCAGGTTTCCCTGGGACGGTTCGCCCAATTTCGTGGGCTAGACACCCGCCTGCTCAATACGCCAGAAGAGCTAAAACCAAACGAGCGCTTAGTCGTGATTGGTACCCCTCAATCGCAACCGATGTTAGCTTCCCTTAAATTGCCCTTGCCGCTGAAGGACGGTCGGTTTAGCGATGACCAGCAAAAGCCTCTCCCTGCTGATACGGGCGTCTTGATGCTGACAGCCTCATCTGACGGCAAACACCCTGTTCTCGTTGCGACTGGAAACAGTCCCGTGGCCGTGGCAAAAGCTGTCCAGTTTTTAGTGCAGGCGCGAGATCGGCAAATTGGTACGGGACAAACCATCCTCGTTAAACAAGTAAATGAGGTTCCTGCCCCTGATGTGCGCGATTGGACAGGCTATCTGCCTCCCCAGAACTCTTTTCAACTGAAAGATCTGAAAGGTTTTAATAGTCAGCCGATTGATGATGTGACGGTGCGTGGTGCTGAAGCTCCGCTGATTGAATATGACTTCAAGGCATTGCCCGACGACCAGTTTACGCTTGGCAACGTTGTCAATCTCCGCTATAGCTATAGTCCTCAAGTGAATCCACTCAACTCGCTGGTTGAGGTTCAGTTGGACGGTTATCCTCTCACCGGGCGACGACTTGACTCTGAACAGGGTGGTGTGCGAGAGACGCTTAGCGTGAATCTTCCCGAAGATCGAATTAAACCCAATTCCAAACTTCAGGTGCGGTTTCAGCTCGATCCGCGCGAGCGGCGTTCCTGTAACCGGGCAACGGATCAACAGCTTTGGGGCACTGTCCATGCTGATACGCAGTTCAGCCTCCATCGCGACAGCCGCGTCCGCATCCCTGATCTGAAACTCTTGCAGTTTGGGTTTCCCTTTGCCGCACCACAGGATCTTTCAAGAACCGCGATCGCCCTTCCCAATAAACCCACCGAAGCTGACTTAAGGGTGCTGCTAGAAGTGACTGCCCGATTGGGGCGGATTTCCAAGGCAGATTCGGTCAAACTTGATGTCTACCGGATCGGCCAGTTGCCCGAGCGGATCAAAAAAGACCGTAATCTGGTTGCGATCGGAACCCAAAAGACCTTTCCTTTTCCAGAAGCGTTCAAAGACGGAGGGTTTTCCCTTCAAGACCTATTTTCACGCCAGAAAGACCAGAGCAAACTTCAAACCCTGCCTGACAACCAGGGTGTGGTAAAGGAAGTCGTTTCTCCCTGGAATCCGCAACGGGTGCTTCTGGCTCTCAGTAGTCAAACGGAATCGGGATTAACAAACGTTCGCAATTTGTTTAATCGTGACGATCTGTTCTTTCAACTGCGGGAAGATACGGTTCTCATTAGTCCAAACACGGCTCAATTAGCTCCCTACGATCCACAAGCCTACAACCTAGAATTTTTGCAACGTGCTCCTGAAAAACAAGAAATCTCTGAGACGAGCTACTCCAAACAAATCCTCCAATTCCTAACCCAGACCTGGTTTGTTCTTACACCCGCAGCCATCATAGCAGCCCTGCTTTTCTATGGCGTGTTTCAGTCGTACCTGAAGCGGTTCCCCCGCTAAAACTGCTCTAGGGTTGCAAATCATCAATTTTGCACCCTGGGGGAGAGGGGGCTTCCCCCCCTCTCCTCCCCTCCAAAACTTTCGTTTTGGTCTACTTCTGGAGCCTATCCCCTGTCCTGGCATCTCAGTTTCTTTTCTAACCTTTCTATTTGCCCTATGAACCTTTCTGTGCAGCGTGATCGTCTCGCAAACTGGCTAGTTGACGACCTGCCATCGCTGTTTGACCATATATTGCAAGGGTTAAGTCGACGGCATCTTGTTATTCTGATGGGAGCACTAATCTGGCTATTTCTACCCTTAATCACAACGCGACTGGCTATCTGGCAGCAGGGAATTCTGACTGTTGTGCTCATGACAACGGGACTGATTTTAGTGCGCTTAGAAGAAAAGAAAAATAACAGTCGTGCTAGTGAATCTTTGCATCTGATTTTAATGATGCTGAGTCTGATTGTTACGACTCGCTATCTGTATTACCGGGCTAACTATACGCTTAATTTTGATAGTTGGATCGACACATTCTTTTGCCTCTTATTATTCAGTGCAGAACTATACGCTATTCTCACC
>JBAUTA010001501.1:0-3943 GCA_049581985.1 Kovacikia sp. | reverse complement strand
CTGGAAAAGATGGTCGTCGGGTTACCGCTAGGTCTAAAGGCAAGGTCGAGCGTCCCTTTCGGACCGTTAAAGGGGTAAAAGTAGCGAAGACACATTTTGCCGCCACGCGACGGCTGAAAACCATACACTGACTAGGTTTTAGAAAAAAACTAGCGCGAAGCAGCATCAATTTGTAACCGTTCGCTCATATCCAGTCGAAAAGTACCGTAAGGATTAACATGTGCCCAGATCAAAGGTGATAGCGCTCTCAAATCCAATGCATTCATCCGCTTTATCCAGTCCGCTTCTGCCAAAACCCTTTGAATCATCAAAGTATTGATATAAACAAGGCTTATTTGCAGCAGATGCAAGCACAGCACCGATAATTCCTGCTCATCCAGGCGGTTGGTAGCAATTTCACTGTTTTTACCGTAAAAAATAAAACCATTAGCACTATTCCAATTTTCCACCACATTCAGCCCTTCATTAATCTCACGTCGTAAAGCTTCAAAATGGAGGTATTGACACAAGAAAATAGTTTTGACGGCTCTCCCTAACTCGGAAAGTGCCTTTTGGGTTGGATGTTGGGGAGAGGAACGGCTAAAACGTTTCAAAATTGTGTCTGCTTCCGCTGTTCCCAACCTTAAAGCAGTAGCATATTTAACCATTTGGTCATACTGTTGGCGAATCAATTCCCAGTCAATCGCTTTGGTCAGTACGAGCTGTAAGTTGGGAAAATCTGACTTCTGACCAACAGATGGCAGATATAGCTTTTGGGTGCCGATGCGCTTAATACGAGGCATCAACTCAAAGCCCAGCAAACGGCAGAAACCAAAGGCAATTTCATTTTGTCCGTGCGTGTCTACATAGTTTTTCTTTACCTTCATATCTGTGCAATGACGTAACAATCCTTCAATCATTGCTGCCACTTCCGAAGAAGAACAAGTCTTGAGTTGAGAATAGATGCAGGCAGATTTTTTCTCAACGTGCCAGTAGATCATCACCCCCCGACCTCCGTATCGGATGTGCCATTCCGTCATCAGATTCTGATCCCAAGAGCCAAACTTTTTGGAATCACTAGCACACGCTGTAGTCCCTTCTCCCCAAATGGCAACTTTACGAGTATCGAAAGTTGCATTTACCACTGATGCAATTGCATTACGCAGATGTTCTCGGTGAATATAGTGCTTTTTGATATAGCGTAGATCCGACTCTAGGTCACCGTTGATTCCTCCACCCATGCGCTTGAGTCCCGTGTTACTACCAAGCCCATATAAACATAACAATAATCGCCGTTGTAGCGTTTCCCGGTCAAGGTTAGAACGCACACCCGTATTTTTAAAATGGTTGGTAAAATCAATCCGCAGGTCGGCTTCTTTCAACATATCCAACAAACTGGTCAGAGGCCAACGCCCTTCTATCTCGCGTTTTAGTTGCAAGATGTTAAGTGGTTCCGGTTGGGCTTCTAGAGGCGAGACGCTAATCCAGCCATTTTTCTTCTTGAGAATTTTCACTTTAGTATTGCTGGGTATCCCTTTATCCAGCATTGTTAAAGCTTCGGTCATTTCCTGCTGGAGTTGGCTGATAAAGGAATTAGCATCCAACGGTTGCCCTAAAGCTTTGTAATAAATTTCTCGATGTACTTCAAAATCTTGAGGTAAATCTTCTTCCGGGTTGCAGTACCGTTTAGCCCCAACCACCCAAATTTCTTTGGAACGCAACTTATCCCGTAGCGACTGTAGTACGCAAATTTCGTAATTAACCCGGTTTACCCGCTCAACTCCGTCCTTGTCTACTTCTACAATCAAATCGCGCCAGCTACTTTTAAAGACACCATCGATGAACAAATCCTCGTCAGTCGCGTAGTATTTCTGATTGCTATCTTGGTATTTTTTGAGTAACTCCAAAGCTAAAACTACTGGGCGATGTACGTCGTTGTTAGAGCGAAAATCTAATGTGGAGAGCAGTAGGGGTACCATGCGTCGATAGTGATGCAGATATGATGAGCGCATCACTGTATAGACTTTTTCCTCATAGGTAGGACTGTTGGATTTATATTCTTTGACTACCGCTTGCAGTGTTTTCGGACTGACTACTGGGTAAACAACATCCTTCACAGGTTCTTCTGGACGCTCCAGGGAGGCTTGAGCAATCTCAAATAACAAGCGCGGCTTGCCATCCACCCGTTTAAATTCCTCAATGAGTTGTTTATCCACCCGTCGTTCGGCATTAACATGAAGGCGGTGTGTAATTTGAACGAGCAACTCCACCAAACTGTCCGTAATTTCCTGACTGCGTTGCCAGCAAAAAGCTGCCACTAGCGTATTGCGAATTTGAGCAGGATGGCGACGCAGTTCGCGGGGGGTCTCTGCACTTGCCCGCCGCCGATAGTGAGCAATAATTTTGAGAGGAACGCTAGCAAACAGTTTGGTTGGTAGTCCCAATTTCCGAAGGCATTGCAGCTTCGAGACTTCTTTAAAGATACTTTTGAGGCTGGTTCGTCCGGGATCTGTTTTGAGGAAATTAAATATGGATTGTTTGAATTGGCTTTGGTCTTCTTCCATTGCATCTTGGGTACTGAGAAGAGCATCCATTTTGGTTAATGCCCCTGGTTCGATTTGGTTGAAGATGCCAGCACAAAAAACTTTCTCAGTTGTACTAACCGCAGACCGAATTAACCTTTCAACTCCTTCTGGGATAGGTGGTTCTAACTTTAACTCCCGTAAGCGTTGATATACTGCCGCTTCTAATGAGGAAGTTTGACGGTCGTATACCAAAACAAATTCGCACAACCAAGTAATAAGTTCTTGTTTATCTTCTTGGTTTAATTCTCGAAAACCAAAGAACTCTCTAATTCCTGCCCGGTGGCGTTCAATAGTGCGTCCCAAAAACGAGTACTCTATATATTGTTTTGGTGACACTTTAAGGAGTTTGGCAATATAGGAAACAACCAGCTTGGGGACAACATGATGGGTGCGTGGAAATTTCGCTTCCATCTGAAAGAATTTTAGCAACACAGCAAAGCCAAGACGATTCTCATCACCTTTACTTTCCAGCAGTGCCATTTCATCTGGGTTAAGTGTAAAATTTTCTACTAGTTCTTGTGCATCCCACTGACGTTTCAACGTTACCGCCTCACCCTGGTTGCAGGATACAAAAATTTATGCAGTTATCGTATCAGTTAAGGTGTACGTTATTTGGTACACTAAATTGAAACCGTACAGTGCTGGTTTCAGCCCCCTAAATTCCAGAGGGTTTAAATGGTACAAAAAATTGCCATTTATTGTCGGGTTTCCACAACTGACCAGTCCTGTGAACGGCAAGAACGGGATTTATTAGAATATGCTTCCCTTGGAGGCTTCGAGGTAGTTGGCGTTTGGAAGGAAACTATTTCTGGGACTAAGAACAACCGCACTGAGCGGCAAAAGGTTATGGCGTTGGCCCAAAGTCACAGCATTAATGCCATCTTGGTGACGGAAATGACCCGCTGGGGGCGTAGTACCATTGACCTGATTGAGACTTTGCAGGAATTGCACAGCTGGCATGTTTCCTTAATTGCCCAAACTGGATTGCAATTTGATTTGAATACACCGCAAGGCAGGTTAATTACCCACCTAATGGCATCTTTGGCTGAGTTTGAGCGGGATTTGGTGCGAGAGCGGGTACGTTCGGGGGTAGCTGCGGCTCAAGCGCGAGGTCAGAAATTTGGGAGGCAACCGGGACAACGTGTGAAAGCAGACAGGTTTGGACCCAAGGTTTTGCAAATGGTCTTGGAGGGGTATTCTTACCGCAAAATTGCGGAAAAACTCAACATCAGCAAGACTACAGTCAACGATATTGTTAAACGCCACAGGCAGTTAGGAATGACCGACTGAAAACAGATTTCTTTTCTAAAATCTAATCAGTGTATGGTTTTCAGCCGTCGCGTGGCGGCAAAATGTGTCTTCGCTACTTTTACCCCGAC
>JBAUTA010001500.1:0-3634 GCA_049581985.1 Kovacikia sp. | reverse complement strand
CCTATAACTTGCGTCAAGGCATTCCTTTTGAAGACAAATCTTTTGATGTCATCTATCATTCCCATGTTTTGGAACATTTCAATAAGAGAGAAGCACAACAGTTTTTAGGAGAATGTCATCGGGTTTTACGTCCAAGGGGGATTATCCGAATCGCAGTACCTGATTTGGAACAGATCGCTCAGCTTTACTTAAAAGCAGTTGAGGAAGCAATTAAAGGTTCGCAAGAGTGGGCTGCCAATCATGAGTGGTTGATGTTAGAAATGTATGACCAGACGGTCCGAAACCACTCAGGTGGTGATATGGCTGTTTATCTTTCCCAAAAAACAATTCCAAATGAGGCCTTTGTCCTTAATCGCCTGGGTCGGGAGGCTGAAACTCTAATTTCAACTCTTCGACAGCCAGGTTACCTACTGTCCAAGCCTCTAGCATTATCTGAAAGAGAAGTTATTTTAGAAGAATTGTTAGGAGATGAAGACTATAAAGCGCTGCAAGCTGGGCGGTTCCGCCAAAGTGGAGAAATTCATCAGTGGATGTACGATCGCTATTCTCTATCTGCCCTGTTAAAGGCTGTGGCATTTGAGCAGGTTCAAATATGTTCCGCTAGCGAATCTCAGATACCTAATTTTGCTCAATATTACCTGGATGTCGAGCCAGATGGACGAACTCGAAAACCAGATTCGCTTTTTGTAGAAGCCTCAAAACCTGAAAGCAGTGAACCAGTTATTAGTCCTACAGTAAGTGAGAATAAGTTGCCCGTTGCAAGTTGTCCTCCCAAAAATCTTCAGGATTTAATTCAATTTCAAGCTTTACAACAAACTTTGCAAAAGCTGCAGCTACAATTGGAAGAATCTCAGCACAGAATTGAAACAATGAAAAGTAGTAAGTTTTGGAAATTAAGATCTCTATGGTTAAAACTTAAACAAAAGCTTGGATTTAAAAACAATGAGAATTAGGATTCAGTTTATTATTGGAACCTTAAAACATAAATCAAAAGGTCTCTAACTCTATGAAAATAGTCCAGGTTAACACTTACGATATTCAAGGCGGAGCAGCCAGAGCTGCTTATCGGTTACACAAAGGGTTACTCTTAATTGGACAAGATTCTACATTGCTATCCCGATATCGAGTCTCTTCAGATCCAACTGTCAAACAAATTTATGCTGAGCAGGAGGATGATCCTAGGGTAACGGGTTTTGCGGCAATGCAAGATTTTGTTAATTCCAACCGCACTCCTTTGACCAGTACTATTTTTTCTCTAGCTTATCCAGGTTTTGATCTGAGCCAACTGGATATTATTTTAGAAGCAGATATCATTAACCTGCATTGGGTTGCTTATTTTCAATCACCCTCTACTGTGAAACGACTACTAGCTCTCGGGAAACCCATTGTTTGGACGCTTCATGATATGTGGGCGTTTACAGGTGGGTGCCATTATTCAGCAGGATGTTTGAAATACAAGCTAGACTGTGTAGCCTGTCCTCAACTGGCTGATGACTCTCACAATCTGGCGGCGGCCATCTTGAGTGATAAACTGCAGTACTTCAGTAACACCAACCTAACAATTGTGACGCCCAGTCAATGGCTAGCCGATTGTGTTAGGCAAAGCAGGCTGTTCAAACATCATCGAATTGAAGTTATTCCTTACTCTCTAGAAACTGATACCTTTATTCCTCATCCCAAGCATTTTGCTAAGCAAAAGTTGGGCATAGCTCCAGATGTTGTAACGCTACTATTTGGGAGTGATTCTTTAAAAGACGAGCGAAAGGGGTTTGCAGAGTTAATGCAGGCAATGCGTCGTTGTTTGGTCAATTCGGAATTCTCCCATCTTGTTTCACAGCGAAAAATTGAGATTCTCTGTTTTGGATATCCCAGTGAATTGCTGGGTTCGTTAGAGATCCCGGTGCGATCTCTGGGAAGTATTTGGTGTGATGATCAACTCAGTCAAATCTATTCGGCTGCTGATATTTTTGTTTTGCCATCTCTAGAAGACAATTTACCCAATACCATGCTTGAAGCCATGAGTTGTGGTACTCCTGTAGTTGCCTTTGACGTCGGGGGGATTCCAGAAGTGGTAATGGACAGAATTACAGGACGATTGGTTCCATTGCGTGATGCATATCAACTAGGAGATGCTATTGTTGATTGTGTCTTAAACCCAGAGTTTTGCGAGCAGATGAGTCAAACTTGCCGTCAAAAAATGCAAGAGAGCTTTGCATTACCGATTCAAGCTAAGGAATACTTAGAACTTTACAATAAGCTTTTGACTAGTCAGGTCTCCTCTTGTTCAAAGACTCATTTCAAAACGTTTACCTCCAATATTGATAATGAGAAGCAGTGGATGTCTGAATCCGATCCCCATGTAAACTCTGTTCCGATTGAAACCTCTTCTGGAGAAGGATTGAATCGCATTTTTGATGAAGTTGCTTTCAAGGCAGTTGTCACAAATCTCCAGCAAGTTAAAGCAGATTACCAACAGTTGCAAGATGAATTTCAATTGGCTCTGACACAGGAAAGGCAGAAAGTCAGTCAGTTGCAAGATGAATTTCAAGCGCTTCAACAAACTGTGCAACAACTGCAGGTAAAATTGGAGGAGTCTCAACACAGAATTGAAACAATGAAAAGTAGTAAGTTTTGGAAATTGAGATCTCTATGGATAAAACTTAAACAAAAGCTTGGATTTGAACATACTTAAAACTAGAATCTTCTTTATTTTTTAACCCTTAATAATGGTGATGTTCTTAGCTTGCGAATACTAAGTCTTCTAAGCGCATGCCTGCTATTTGCTGCCAAAACCATCGATGCAACAGCTGGAGTCATGTGGTCTATTGTTCAAGGCGTGAATTATTTTTATGCTTAAGCCTTAGTAATTGCACTCTGCGCCCCATACTGGAGCGACTTAAAGGTTTGGACTTTGGACAAATTGTAGAGAGGGGTAGCGGTAGGAAAGGCAATAGGTGATAAAGAGCAAAACAACACGCTCAGCCTATTGCCTATGGATACTCAAGATTTTATCAATCAGCTCTGCCAGTTTCGGGAGCATATCTACACTAGCTTCCGTCAGCGTCAGGACAGCCTAATGGACTTGTTGGATGCTCTATGCGCCAATGAGGGAGTCGATTCGGTGGTTGAGTTAAGTCTCAATCCGTTATTTCGCCGTGGATACAGTGCATTGTATGCAGCTATTGAGGGTTTGGGAGCGACCAGAGATAATGTGTGAATCACAAAGATGGTTTACAACGACCAAACCCATCTAATCTTGCCAATATCGCGTTGATAGTGCGCATGACGGATGCGCTCTGTAGAGCTCTGGTAAATTGACCTAACCTGCTCCAGAGTCGGAATCAAGGCGATGAGTTCTTGCAATTTTTGCCGGGGAGATTTACCGATAGAACTATGCCTTCTTTCCCGGTTGTAATAGTCCTGCCACTGCTGCAATTGCGCTGGTAGGTCTGCAGCTTTCAAGTCGAGGTCCGCTTGGCTATAAAACTCTTCCCAGTCTGTGCGCTGAGTTCGTTCTACCTTGCCATTGAGATGAGGAGAACGAGGTTTCGTCGGTCGAAACTTGATATGCAACTCCATTAATCGTCGTTGCACCGCATGAGCCATAAATTCCTCCCCTCGGTCTGTCTGCAAT
>JBAUTA010001499.1:0-1660 GCA_049581985.1 Kovacikia sp. | reverse complement strand
GATAGCTGGCAGCTTGCCTACCAAACCCTCTACAAAGATCGGGTGGTGGCCTATGGCGATCGCCTCGAACCTGGCGTTTATACCCTCCATTATCTGGTCCGCTCCGTCACCCCCGGCACCTTCCTCTACCCCGGCGCAGAAGCCCATTTGCAGTATGCCCCAGAAGAATTTGGGCGATCGGCCGCTTCTACTTTAGAAGTTGCGGAAAAATAGTACCCGCTTGGATTGGAGCTCAGAGATTGTGAAAGCCCTTAAGTAGGTCAGCCTAATCAATGGTAGGCAGGGGAGTGGTGGCTGCGCTCCCATTCCCCCGTTAATCCTCTGTCCTAATCAAACTGGCGATCGCTATATTAATGACGCCTATAGCTGGTCTAAATTGCTGATGCCCAGAGGAAGCGGTGAAAGCTTTTCCCTGACCGGAAAGCGCCTTCACCATCCAAATAGGATCGCCATACTTGCTTACAGATTATCCAAAATCCGTCGGATCGTTTGATAGATGGATTCAAGTTCGGCAGTCGTAATGCAGTAGGGGGGCATCAAATAAAGGGTGTTGCCTAAGGGCCGAATCAGGAATCCAGCATCGAGAAATTTGGCTTTCAGAATGGGAACGATCGTGCTGAAATAGCCCTCATCCGCCTCCGTGATTAGATCCATGGCTGCGATCGTGCCGCAGGTACGAATTCGCTCAAGTCTTGGATGACCTTGAAGCCAATGCTGCAAACAGCGACGGTGCTCCTGTTCCATTGTTTGAAACAGGGATGGCTTTTGTTCAAGCAGATCCAGCGAGGCAAGGGCAGTGGCGCAGGCAAGCGGATTCCCCGTAAAGGAGTGTCCATGATAGAACGCTTTGTGGGTGTCATCGCTGTAGAAGGCGCGATAAATGGCTTCTGTTGCCAGCGTCACCGCTAGCGGCAAACAGCCCCCCGACAACCCCTTAGAAAGACATAGGA
Source organism: Kovacikia sp. (assembly GCA_049581985.1). Classification (GTDB taxonomy): domain Bacteria; phylum Cyanobacteriota; class Cyanobacteriia; order Leptolyngbyales; family Leptolyngbyaceae; genus Kovacikia. The sequence goes on along the minus strand of JBAUTA010001499.1, from coordinate 710 downwards.
TATCTGGTGCGGTGGCAGCCTTCAAGCAGGCAAATAATTCTCCAGTACGACCAAAACCGGTCATTACTTCGTCATAAATCAACAGCACACCAAACTGACGGGCAAGGGACTCCAGCGCTTGCAAAAACTGGGGGCGGCAGACCCGCATTCCGGCGGCTCCCTGAACCAACGGCTCAATCACGATTCCGGCATGGCATTCCTGGTTCAAAAGTGATTCGATTTTAGCCAACGTGTCTGATTCTTTCTGCTCAATTTGAGTATCGCCATCAAAGGTTGCTGGAAAGGGAACCCCATCAGTTTGGAACAGTAAAGGTCGAAAGGTTTGCGACCAGATAGAACTATTGCCGATCGACATAGCACCGATCGTGTCACCGTGGTAGCCGCCTTCAAAGCTAATAAAGCGCGATCGTTCTGGCTCTCCCTGATTCAACCAATACTGATACGCCATCTTAAGGGCCACTTCGACCGCGGTTGAACCATTGTCAGAGAAAAAGACCCGCCTCAGTGAAGCGGGAACATGGGTCAATAGTTTCTGCGCCAGGTGCTCGGCAGGCTCATGGGTGAATCCGGCGAAAATCACCTGCTCTAGCTGTTGTGCCTGGTGATAGAGTGCTTCAGCCAGAGCCGGATGGGCGTGTCCATGCAGCGTTACCCACCAGCTAGAGATGCAGTCCATAATCCGCCGTCCGTCCTCCAACTCTAGCCAGATG
>JBAUTA010001498.1:0-1741 GCA_049581985.1 Kovacikia sp. | reverse complement strand
ATTCTACATTGCTTTTAGAGAACCTGCTCAGGCGATCGCTCATCTGCAATCAGCCCTGAAACTGGCACGGCAAATGGGCGATCGCTGGCAGGAAGCCAGTGCATTGATGAGCCTGGGTGAAGCATATAACCCCAACCAACAACCCCAGCGTGCCATTGATTTCTTGCAACAGGCATTGGCGATCGCCCAACAAATCCAAACACCATTACTGCAATTGTCGTTATTGACTTCCCTTGGCAGGTCTTACCTGGCACACCAGCAATACACCCCTGCAAGACAGGCATACGAGCAAGCCCTCCAACTGGCTCGGCAAAACGAGCGCCATCAAGACGAAGCTTTGATCTTGAGCGGCTTATCTGCTTCAGCCTACAATGCCAACCAGTTTGAGGAGGCGATCGCTTACGGACAGCAAGCGGTGGACTTAGCCCGACAATTTCAGAATTCCCTGGACGAGTACGGGGCGTTGTACGTCCTAACCTGTGCCTGCGATAAGAACGGTCAGGCGGAGAGAGCGATCGCCTTTGCCAGCAGGCGATCGAAGCCGCTCAACAGGCAAAAAACCCCAGTTTAGAAGCCCATGCCTGGTTGCGGTTGGGATGTCTTTACGAAGAGGACAGGAATATCGCCGCAGCCATTCAAAGTTTTCTATCTGCCCAACAATTGTATCGTGAAGTCAATATGAATCGTGATGTGTTGGATCTCAGCCAACGTATTAAAACTTTAGAAAAACAGCTCTAATTTCCCTATTGAAAGTGATCAAAGAAATGACTGATACTCCAAAATCAAAGCTCAGTTTCCTGTTTTTAAACTAAAAAAGAGTCAACACCATGAGCCTTTCCGCCGCAACAGTCAAGCAGTTTTATTCCCAGGGATATCAGCGGGTTTACGACGAGGGACACCCTTTAGAAATCCCTTCAAGAAACTGGTCATTTCATATTCATGGATTAGGGGTTGAGCCAGCCGATGCGCTAGATGAGGCAACGGTTTATCCCTACCTGAGAACGTTACGGTTTGCCTTTGATCTGGAACTGATTTGGCACACCTCTGAGCCTGGAGATGCCGAATACACCACTCACTTCGGTGACTATTTAGTAGCAAATAGAATGCCGGATTGTATGCTCAGTGATGTTCGTAGGGTTCCTGAAAGGATTACAATTGAGGATGATTTGGAGTACGAAATTCCTGAAGATATTCAGATTGATCCAACTTCTTTTCAGGTTGATTTACCAGGCAGCATCTGGGAGTCTTACAGATTTTATAGCAAGAATGTTACTGGGAAAGATTGGGGAAAAGCATACGGGTTAAGGATTACCATTGAAGGTTAGGACACGTTAATTATTCGTACCACTACAGATGGTTCTGATGGTTGGTTAGAAGTGTTTGATCGTGAAGGAAATTATCTGGCTGCGGCACGAACCAGTGGGGATGGAATTGCTTGGCGATCGCAGGATCAAGTTCGTAGCTATGTTTTCGGTACGCCTAAGTTTCCACCGGAGTTGATGTAAGTATATGCTAAGGATTCTTGAGCAGACCACAAACCGCTTGGTGCTCAAAAAAACTCATCAAATCTGGCTATTAACGATTCTGAGCGGCATCATTTCTGGGTGTGCACTTCTCTTTGGAATTATCAGTGGTTTCAGTTATGCACTGAGTTTTCTGATTTTGATCTTTGCCCTGATCTGTGGAGGGTCTGTTCTCTTTCCCGCTGCTACAATATACGTGTTAGATAAGCAATCAGGAC
>JBAUTA010001497.1:0-4452 GCA_049581985.1 Kovacikia sp. | reverse complement strand
CTGCACCCCTGGCCGGAGGCGAAGTCCCCACACCCCCATCTGCAACCTTTATTTTTTAAATTGGTAACAGTTCAAAATTTAGGATGGAAGCGAGGATGGAGGAGGCGATCGACCACTTTCCCCTGATTAAGATGATGCCCCACAATCTCCGGTACGTCCTCTGGTTTGACCCGACAGTACCACGTCTCATCGGGAAGGACCCGGACTGTAGGCCCCATGTTGCACTGGCCCTGACATTCACTGCCAATCACTGTGACGCCATCCGGGGGGCTTTCCAGAAATGCTGCTAGCACCTTGGCTGAACCATTACCCAGGCAGTTGACATACTGGCAAACCAGTACCTGGTGACTCTCCTTTTCCATTGCCAATCACCCATTACCGATCACCCATCGCCCCTATAGCCTAACGTCCAAACCCTTTACCTCGGTTAGGGGTAGGGAGGGTAAAACAATGTTCAATTTGCGATCGCAGGGCTTCGTGATCCAGGTTTTGCCCAATCAGCACCAACTGGTTTTTAGGCGTGCCCTTCCATTCATCGTCATCCAGGGAAAACCGCTTGCCGCTGAGATGGAAGATATGCCGTTTGGGACTTTCGTTAAACCAGAGGATGCCCTTCGCCCGGAAAACATTTTCGGGAAGTTGATTGTCTAAAAAGAACTGGAACTTTTTGATATCGAAAGGTCTGTCACTTGCGATCGAAACTGAGGTAAACCCATCATTCTCCAGATGATTGGAATGATGATGGTGGTGGTCGTGGTCATGGGCACAGTGCCCGTGGTCATGGTCGCAGGCCGAGTGGTCGTCGTGCCCATGCTCATGATGCTCGTGATCATGATGCTGATGCTCGTCATGCCCGTGGTGATCATGACCCTTTGCTGATTCAGCCGACTCAAAATACTGATCCGATTCAAACAGACCAACACTCAACAGCATTGCCAGGGGAACCTGCCCCTTCACCGTTCGGAGAATTCTGGCACCCTCTTTGACATCGCGGATCTTCACTTCTAACAGATCCAGATCTGCCTCCTCCACTAAATCAGCTTTATTCAGTAAGATAATGTCGCCGTAGGCAATCTGACTGTGGGCTGCTTCGCTGTTGAACAGATCCAGACTGTAATTTTCTGCGTCCACAACCGTAATGATGGAATCAAGGCGAGTCATGTCCCGCAGCTCAGTGCCCAAAAAGGTCAGCGCTACAGGTAGGGGATCGGCAAGACCCGTGGTTTCAACGACCAGGTAATCGATCGCCTCCTGCCGTTCCAGAACTTTATAAACCGCTTCGACCAGATCGTTGTTAATAGTGCAACAGATACAGCCATTGCTGAGTTCCACCATGCTGTTATCGGCATCGGTTGTTACGATCAACTCATTGTCGATACCGATTTCTCCAAATTCATTCACCAGGACAGCGGTCTTTAGCCCCTGCTGATTGGTCAGAATATAGTTAAGCAGAGTCGTTTTGCCACTGCCCAAAAAGCCCGTAATGATGGTGACTGGTAGACCATGCTTGGGGACTTCTGCCATTGTTGAAGCGAGATTAGCTGCTGATTGCATAGCGCAAATGTGCGGGAGGTCAGAAAATGAAGTTTGAGAACTGTAGTTAAGGGTATAGCAGTTAAGTGCGATCGCGCCACGCCATACTCTCCTATTATTGCTTATCGATGACTGTTCGTTATTTTGCTTTGAGTAATGCCATGCGGTTAATGATTTACAACTCCCTGACCCGTCGAAAAGAACTGTTTGAGCCAATTGAACCGGGTAAGGTGCGGATGTATGTGTGTGGCATTACCGCTTACAACTATTTTCACGTCGGCAACGCCAGGGCCTTTATTAACTTTGATGTAATTCGGCGTTACCTGATCTGGCGGGGGTATCAGGTGCGGTACGTCCAGAACTTTACAGACATTGATGACAAAATTCTCAAACGGGCCGTAGCAGAAGGCTCGACCATGCAGGAAATTTCCGATCGCTTCATTGCCGCCTATTTTGAGGATGCCGATCGGCTGAATATTCTGCGGGCTGACGCCTACCCCAGGGCAACGCACACGATCGATGGCATCCAACGGCTGATTCATGAATTGGAGCAACGCCACTATGCCTATGCGGTGGATGGGGATGTCTACTACGAAGTCCGCCAATTTCCAGAATATGGCAAACTGTCTGGTCGCAAGCTAGATGATATGAAAGCCGGAGCTAGCGGGCGGGTGGAGGTCGAAGAGGAGAGCGACAAAAAGAAAGACCCCTTCGATTTTGCCCTCTGGAAAGCAGCCAAACCCGGTGAACCTGCCTGGGAATCCCCCTGGGGATCGGGGCGTCCGGGGTGGCATATCGAGTGCTCGGCAATGGTGCGGCAAGAATTGGGAGAGTCGATCGACATCCACGCGGGTGGTATCGATCTCACCTTTCCCCACCATGAAAACGAAATTGCCCAAAGTGAAGCAGTTACCGGCAAACCCCTTGCGCGCTACTGGATCCACAATGGCTTTATCAATATGGACGGGGAGAAAATGTCTAAATCTCTGGGCAACTTCCGCCTCACCCGCGATTTGCTAGAAACCTATCATCCCATGGCATTCCGTCTCTTCGTTTTGCAGGCCCATTATCGCAAGCCGATCGACTTTACGCCTGAGGGGTTGGAATCTGCCGAAAGTGGTTGGAAAACCTTAAAGGAAGCAATTCACTATGGGGCCAAATTTGCTGAACTGGCTGGCTGGCAAACAGAACAAGCCGTTGAATTGGATGATGTCGTCATCGATCGCTTTAACGCAGCAATGGATGACGACTTTAATACCCCTGTTGCGCTCTCTGTTTTATTTGAACTGGCAAAGGATTTACGTCGGGAAGGAAATCAACTGGTTCATCAGGGCAAGCCAGATCTGGCGATTGGGCAATTACAACAACAATGGCAAACCCTGGGGACACTGTTGCAGGTTTTGGGCTTAGAGGTTTTAGAAGGAACTGGAGGGGATGATCTTGCGATTGCAGGCAGCGACACGGGAACCGTTGGACTAACGGATGGTGAGATTGAAGCACTGATTCACCAACGGCAAGAAGCGCGACAGGCGAAAAATTGGACTGAGAGCGATCGCATCCGCAACGAACTCCAGGCCCAGGGGATCACCCTCATCGATCAATCGGGGGGGGCTACCCGCTGGCATCGAGATTAATTAAAGAAGAAAAGAGGAAGCATTAAACTATCTTCTCTACTCCACGACCCATCCACCCATCCATTCACCCATCCATCCACCCGTACCTTCACCTTCACCCTCAGCTCAAGATTTTGTAAAGTGTGACAGATTTATCTGTTGCTTGGGAATCTTAAATGTAATTGTTTAAGACCACGTACACAAATCTCTGTCATCTATCTATGGGTAGAAAAAAGAATCGGGCTTTCCTCCTTATGGTTACTCTCTGTAGTGCCACGGGTGTAATTTTGGGTGGCACCTCTAGCTGGGCAGAAAGTAATACCTGTATGCAAGTCGAAACTCCCAGCAAGGAATGCCTGACCAAAAACCCCGCTCTTAGAACCGTTGAAGGCATGGGCGTTGGCTTGTTAGCAGGGATGGGTGCTGCGATCGGAGCAACCTGGCAAGCAAAACGAGAAAATTAGATATAGTCCTACGCAAGCGCGTTAGGACATTGGAATTAAAGGGGGTGGGAGGGCTTCGCCCCCAGCCAGGGGTTCCACCCCTGCACCCCGTCCTAACCTATAGGAGTAGTGCTATATCAGAGTGCAGATACCAGGGATCAGGGACAGGTGGCTACGAAGGTAGAGAATCTGCCCAGGGCTGAATTGCGCCCAGATACTTAGCTACCTTTTAGATTAGCTAGCTTTTAGATCGATCGCCCTTCGAATTGTGCGGACGATTAGAGGGATTTGCTGCCCCGGCCTCTCTTGAACGGGAAAGGGGCGCTTCTGCCTGAACGGGTTGGAGTTGCTGACGGCCATTGCGAATGACGCGAAGCATTTCCGCCAATTGGAATTCCATTTCCTTCAGCACCCGATCGGCATATTCGTCGGCTCCTGCCTGGATCTCTTCACATTCTGCAATTGCAAGGCGCTGCATCTCCTCCAATTCTTTTTGAGCCTGACGACGCATCCGCTCTAGCTCATTGATGGTTTGTTCCTTCGCAATATCACATTCCTGCTGTACCTGCTGTCGGACCTTCTGCGCCTCCATCTCTGCCTGGCGCACGATCCCCATTTCATTTAAAATTTGGGATGCCTGCCGCTCCGCCCGTTCAATGATTTCCTGGGCATATTGCTCCGCATGAAGCAAAATCTCTTCCTTATGCCGGGAAATCTCTTCAGCCTCATGGAACGCTTCTGGTAGATTGAGTTGAACCAGTTCAATCTGGTCCAGTAACTGATCTTCAATAACCAGCGTTCGCCCGAACAGACGTGGACTGTCGAGCAGTACTTCCTTGAGCCGTTCAAGTTCTCCCTGAATG
>JBAUTA010001496.1:0-2124 GCA_049581985.1 Kovacikia sp. | reverse complement strand
ACCTTTTGAGTGCCCGTAATCCGGGTCACTGTCTCAGCGGAGATTCCCTTTGCTTCTGCTTTCCAGGATTTAATATCCGTTTGGTATTTCAAGTCAGGATAGCGTTTCCATAGTTCGGTTAGCGCTTGTCCCAGGGTTTGGCGAGTTAGGCCATCAGATTGGGTAAAGTTTGGACTGTAATATTCCAAAACGTTCTGAGTGTTGTGACTGCTGGCAGCCGCATCAATTTGGGTAACTAGATTTTTTAGCTCTGGGGGAGGAACTGCTTCGGTTTTTTCGGCTCTGACTGCCCTGGAATGCAGCACTGTTCCCAAAGTGGCGACTAAACTCAGCGTAATCAGAAAGGGTTTCCAATATCTTGATCTTGCCTGATGGGTCAAGTCACTTGGATAACTGGAGTGATAGGGATGGTTCAAAGACTTACGCATGAAGATTGGTAGTTAAGTGAACAGGTTACCGGGCGTTGAGAGTACAATTTGCGATCTATTATCTAATATCCAATTAAAGAATGGAGGTTGCAGATGGAGGCTTGGGGCTGCGCCCCAACCAGAGGTTACACCGTTTGGCTGATGCCATAGACCCTGCATTCCATCCCCGATCGGTCGTGTTTGCTCTTTTTTACCCCTTAATTTGCTCTTCAAATGGGCACAGGACAGACGGTAGATTAGGGCAGACTGGATGACTCTCTCCAGCCGCAATTAGTCAAAAATGTAACCGAATTTAAGGGAACCTGTGAATGATTGATTTGATTCTACTCTGCCAGCAGCCTTCGGAGCAGCGATCGTGAAGACGTCATCGACCCGGTTATTGATTGCAGCTAGCGGCACGGGAGGGCATGTCTTTCCAGCGATCGCAGTGGCAGAGCAGCTACCAGCCTACCAGATTGAATGGTTGGGGGTGCCCGATCGGTTGGAAACCCGGCTTGTCCCCGCCCAATATTCTCTCCATACCGTCTCTGTGGAAGGCTTTCAGAAGCGGGGATGGGATTCCCTGCGGGTTCTGGCAAGACTAGTTGGGGCCATCTGGCAAGTTCGACGGTTGCTGAAACAGGGGAAATTTGAGGGTGTTTTCACGACGGGAGGCTATATTGCTGCACCAGCGACGATCGCTGCCCGCTCCCTCGGACTACCTGTCATTCTCCACGAATCTAATGCCCTTCCAGGAAAGGTAACCCGGTTACTGGGGCCTCTGTATACGACGGTTGCTTTAGGATTTGAAGCAGCAGCCCAATACCTGCCCCGTGCCAAAACAGTGTATGTAGGGACTCCCGTTCGCACCCAGTTCCTCATAGAAGCTGGTAATCGCATCCCGCTCGTGGATTTGCCGATTCCAGAGGGGGTTCCCTTACTTGTAGTGGTTGGAGGGAGTCAGGGAGCGGTGGCAGTCAACAAACTTATCCGACAATGTGCCCCAGCCTGGTTAGAGGAGGGTATCTGGATTGTTCATCAAACAGGAGACAACGATCCGGATGCGAAGACCCTTCAGCATCCCCACTATTTCTCCCTGCCGTTCTATGACAACATGGCAGGATTATTGCAACGAGCTGACCTGGCAATCAGCCGTGCCGGATCTGGGACGCTGACCGAATTCGCCATTACCCAAACCCCCTCGATTCTGATTCCCTATCCCTATGCCGCCGAGGATCATCAAACCTATAATGCCGCTGTATTTGCCAATGCCGGAGCCGCCCTATTGGTTTCGCAACAGGAGCTAACTGTAGAAATACTTAAAACCCAGGTTTTTGGTTTAATAAAAAGGGAAAGCCCTGGGTTTGAGAAGCCAGATCAGCTCACAGAAATGGCACAAAAAGCAGCGAGTTTGGCAGAGCCGGATAGTGCCAAGCAATTGGCTCAACTAATTCGCCAATGCTTAGAGTCTGGAAAATTAACTTGATTGGACGGAACTACCACACGGCATTTGTACGAGGCATCGCTAACCCCGATCTGCTAAGTAGCTGGGGGCAATGAAACTAGTAGGTGCGAACAATTAGTTCTGCAACATCACTAACGTCTGGAAGATTGATTGATGAGGTTAAATTTTGATGGGTCTTCGACCCATCAAAATTTTCCTTTCGGAACACTAGTAGACCTCGGCATAAATCTACCTACCCTTGCACTCATCCAC
>JBAUTA010001495.1:0-1738 GCA_049581985.1 Kovacikia sp. | reverse complement strand
GTTCTACCCAATCGGGCTGCGGCTATAATTTGCTGTTTTTGGCAAATTCAAGGCAATTCAATTTTAGAGACATCGGACCCGATTCAATCAGTTTTCAGAAATTTCAGTTAAAACCCTCTACAAAACTCCTCCTTCAGAAGTAATACTAAATTTAAATAGCGAACAGGGCAGATTGGGGACGGGGTGCAAGGGTGGAACCCCTGGTTGGGGGCGAAGCCCCCACACCCCCATCTACAACCTTTATTTTTTTATTTTTTTAAATTGGTGTAACTTTTTCCAAATACCAACTGTTGCCGTACCAAGTTGCACCATCCCCTTGAGACGCAGGGTTCAGAGTATCATCTGACAGTAACGAACAATACCAGGGATTGCTGGAAGTCTGTAGACGTCATTTATGATCGGCTGGGAGAGGGAGAATATTGTCCCCAGGCAGGGGGCAGAAGCCCTCCATCCTCCAAGTTATCTGTCGTTAAATGGCACCCAGCTCCTTAACCCAGAGCGTTGTTGCTGAAAAGTTGATAGGGGTTGCTTTTGTGTCAGAATGTCTGATTATTTTTACCCGTTATCCGGAGCCGGGCAAGGCCAAAACACGCTTAATCCCGGCATTGGGCCCCAGGGGTGCTGCGGAGTTGCATCGCCAGATGGCAGAGTATACGCTGGCTCAGGTCAGGCAATTTCGAGCAATGCGTAGCCTGTCTGTAGAAGTGCGATTCGTGGGAGGAGACCTTACCCAGATGGAAGGCTGGCTGGGCAGCGATCTGGCCTACAAACCTCAGGGAGCGGGAGATTTGGGCGATCGCATGTTCCATGCTTGCCAATCTGCCTGGAACGATGGCTATCATTCTATGGTCATCCTTGGCACCGATTGCCCCGAATTAGATGCGGCCCTACTGCAGAAAGCCTTCCAGGAGTTGCAACAACAGGATCTGGTGGTGGGGCCAGCAACGGATGGAGGCTATTACCTGATTGGTCTGCGTCAACCCGTGCCGGAATTATTCCAGGGCATTACCTGGAGCACATCCACAGTCTTTCAACAAACGCTAGAAATTGCTGCCGCCCTGGGGTTGACGATCGCCTGTCTGCCAACGCTTTCGGATGTTGACCAGCCTGAAGATCTGAAAATTTGGCAAAGGAGAATGGGGAGTGGAGCACGGGGAGTGGAGCATGGGGGAAGCAGAGGCAACGATTTCTATCGTCATTCCGACTTTGAATGAAGCGGAGAATTTGCCTAAAACCCTGGCATCCGCTCAAAGGGCAACCCAGGTGCAGGTGATTGTGGTGGATGGCGGCAGTCAGGACAGCACGATTGAGGTTGCTAAAGCCCGGTGTTCCCAAGTGTTTGTTTCCTCCTCTGGACGGGCTCACCAGATGAATACCGGGGCAAAAGCGGCCTGTGGGGATATTCTGCTGTTTTTACACGGAGATACCCTTTTGCCAGCGGGCTTTGACCGTTTAATCCGGCGAACCCTGGCTCAACCTGGCGTTATTGCTGGTGCCTTTGAACTCAAAATTGAGGGCATAGGCTGGGGCTTGCGGCTAGTTGAGTGGGGCGTCAAGGGGCGATCGCACCTACTCCAGATGCCCTATGGGGATCAGGCAATTTTTCTCAAAGCATCCACCTTTCAGGAAGTGGGAGGGTTTCCAGATCTGCCCATCATGGAAGACTTTGAGTTGGTGCATCGGTTAAGACAGCGCGGCAAGATTGCGATCGCCCCTGCTGCTGTTCTGACCTCTAGCC
>JBAUTA010001494.1:0-6245 GCA_049581985.1 Kovacikia sp. | reverse complement strand
TGGTAGTTAGTAGTTGGTAGTTAGTAGTTGGTAGTTAGTAGTTGGTAGTTAGTAGTCGGTAGTTGGTAGTTGGTAATTTGAATTAATTCCAATTACCAATCTCAATCTCCAATCTTCAATCTTCAATTCTCTCATTTCAGCAACCTCCCATGAAATCCTTAAAAATAGTCCTCACCTGTCTCCTTGCTTGCATCGCCTGTTTAATCGTTGCGCCAAAAGCCTGGGCGTTTTGTGGCTTCTATGTTGCGAAAGCAGACGCCAAACTTTACAACCAGGCGTCCCAGGTTGCCATTGCTCGCAGCGACAACCGCACCGTGTTGACAATGGCAAATGATTTCCAGGGGGAGGTCAAGGATTTCGCGATCGTTGTGCCTGTGCCGGTCGTCCTTCAAAAAGAGCAGGTGAAGGTTGCGCAACCCAAAATCATGGAGCGGTTGGATGCTTTTAGCGCGCCACGTCTGGTGGAATACTTTGATCCTGATCCCTGTACTCCCCTTTATCCCGCAGAAGATCGGCCAATGCCTGCTGCCCCCTCGGCAGGTGCATCCCGGAATGAGGCAAAGCTCCGCGATGAAGCCCTAGGGGTCACCGTTGAAGCCAGATACACCGTTGGTGAGTATGACATTTTGATTCTGAGCGCGAAGGAATCAGGCGGACTGGAAACCTGGCTGGTTCAGAACGGCTACCGGATTCCCAAGGGGGCAAAAGCTCTGCTGCGACCTTACATTCGCCAAAAGCTGAAGTTCTTTGTGGCAAAGGTTAACTTGAAAGAATTTGATAAAGCGGGTTATCAGTCTTTACGTCCGATCCAGATTAGCTATGAGTCGCCCCGGTTTATGCTACCGATCCGGTTGGGCATGATCAATGCAAAAGCGGCTCAGGATTTGATTGTTTACATCCTGTCGCCCAACGGGCAGACGGAGACAACCAACTACCGCACTGTTAAAGTGCCTTCCGACGCAGAAATTCCGGTGTTTGTGAAAAACGAATTTAGCGATTTCTACAAGTCCATGTTTCAGATGGCATACACACGGGAAGATCGCAAAGTTGCGTTCATGGAATATGCCTGGGATATGGCAAGCTGCGATCCCTGTTCTGCCGAGCCGCTAAATCCGGAGGAATTACGTCAGGCAGGAGTGTTCTGGTTGGATTCAGGGGAATCACCCAATCCGTCTTCCAATCGCCGCTTTATTCCCCGTCCCCGTCCCTACGGTGGGGTATTTCTGACCCGGTTGCATGTCCGCTATACCCGCGATCGCTTCCCCGAAGATCTGATGTTCCAGGAAACGGGAAATCGGGAATTTTTCCAGGGACGTTACATTCTGCGCCATGCCTTTACCGGAAAAATGGAGTGTCAGGCAGGACGGCAATACGTCCGATCTCTGCCCCGCCGCTTTGACCAGGAGGCACAAACCCTGGCCCGTCTAACCGGATGGAATATTGGCGACATTCGCAAGAAGCTGCCCCAAATCCAAACTCAGGTCCTTCCCTGGTGGGACCGTTTCTGGCTATCGATTTCAGGGGAATACCCCGTTTAAAGAATAGGAGTGGCAACTAGAGGTGCATGGGTAGCACCTCTGCACCTCTAAATTCTTAGCCTAAGCCGCTTGCGTAGAACTATAGAGGGGGATGATCTGCAAGATCATAAGATTTACAAGATAATTAAGATGATCTGCAAGCTAACAGGGGCAAGCCGTTGGTTCAACAATCGGAGCTTCAGGAAACATCGTCGATGCAGCCCTTGGGGCGAGTGTTGGGGAGCCTAAGGGCCTATCGCTGGCTCGCATTGGGAGCCTTGTTTAGTCTGCTCTTTCTGACGTTTGCCAACGCAGTTACACCGCAACTATTTCGCTGGGGAATTGATCAGGGCATTGCCAAACAAGACCTCCAGGTTGTGTTGCAGGCTGCTGGATGGTTAGTTGCTGCCGCGATCGCCCGTGGCTTTTTCAACTTTGGCCAAAGCTATTGGGCAGAAGCGGCCTCCCAGGGAGTTGCCTACGATCTGCGAAACAAGATTTTCAGTAAGATCCAAAATCTGAGCTTTAGCTATCACGACCAGGCTCAGACATCCCAACTGCTGACCCGTGTTACCAACGATATTGACCAAATTCGCTCTGCCCTCAGCACCAGCCTGATCCAGATCGTTAGTTCGGTGGTCACCCTGGTGACGATCGCCATCATTTTGCTCGTCATGAACTGGCAACTGGCATTGATTACGCTGACGGTAGTGCCGATGACGGGATGGCTGCTGGCCAGGTTTCTCACCAAAAATGACAGCCTATTTCGCCAGGTGCAGGAGCAATTAGGTGACCTCAACGCCGTCCTCCAAGAAAATCTGGTGGGCATCCGGGTGGTGAAAGCCTTTGTCCGAGAGTCTGCTGAAGCAAGACGCTATACCGCAATGAATGATGTTCTGGTGCGGACAAACATGAAGACTATTCGCGCGATCCGCAGAACCTTTCCCTCCATCTTTTTGCTGAGCAATTTGGTAACCCTGGTCGTGTTTGGCTACGGAGGTGCCCAGGTGATTGGGGGCAGGTTTTCGATCGGTGAACTGGTGGCGTTTAACTCTTACCTATTGCTAATTCTGCAACCCATTTTGTTGATTGGCTTTGCGGCTCCGGCGATCGCCCAGGCGGGGGCATCGGCGGCCCGGATCTACGAAGTGGTCGATGCAGAGATCCAGATTCGCGATCGACCGGGGGCGGTTCCGTTTACAGCCTGCGGTGGCAGAGTCACCTTTGAAAACGTGTCCTTCCGCTATCCCGGTGCTGCCACTGAAGCACTGAAGGCGGTTTCATTTGAAACTAAGCCGAATGAATTAATCGCCGTTTTAGGGATGACAGGCTCCGGCAAAAGCACAATTATGAACCTGATTCCCCGCTTCTACGATGTTACAGCGGGAGCCATTCGCCTGGATGGACGGGATGTCCGCGATTTCACGTTAGAAAGTTTGCGGACCCACATTGGCATCGTGTTTCAGGAGACAACCCTGTTTTCTGGGACGCTGCGGGAAAACATTGCCTATGCAAAACCCAATGCCTCGCTGGAAGACGTGATCGAAGTTGCCCAAACGGCACAACTTCACGATTTCATTACCAGCCTGCCGGATGGCTATGAGACGATCGTCGGCGAACGGGGTGTCGGACTGTCTGGGGGACAAAAGCAGCGGGTTGCGATCGCCCGTACCCTGCTCACCGATTACAAGATCCTGATTCTGGATGACAGCACCTCTGCCGTCGATGCCAAAACTGCATCCCAGATCCAGGCAGCGTTGGATGATCTGATGCAGCAAAAGGCGTGCGTTACGTTCGTGGTGGCTCAGCGCATCAGCACGATTCAGACTGCCGATCGGATTTTGTTGATCGATAAAGGCCATCTGGTTGCCCAGGGAACCCACGAAGAGTTGATGCGAACCAGCCCCCTCTATGGCGTTATTTTGGAATCCCAGGTGAAACGATCGCCCCAGAAGTCCGTGGTCAACGACGGGCGATCGCGCTAAGCAACCTTGTCCGGGGACCCAATTACAGCAAAATCAACCCTTGCCGAGCACCTAGAATGACCGCTTCTGTGCGGCTGGAGGCATTTAACTTACTGAAAATGGAGCCGATATGAAATTTAACCGTGTGTTCGGAGAGACTAAGACGACGGGCGATCGCCTTATTCCCTAAACCTTCCGCTAACATGCCCAGGACCTCAATTTCGCGGGCAGTCAGTGCTTGATTGGGAGCAATCGGCAAGGTGGCAGAGGCCGCAGGCAAATTGGCCAGGAGTGCTTCCACCCGATCGGGATGCAGCACCGTTAGCCCGATCGCCGCGGCCTGGATGGTCGCCACAATTTCACCAGCGGTTGCATCTGCGGGCAACAGGCCCCGCACCCCCGATCGCAGTGCCTCTATGACTGATGCCTGCTGCCAGTCATCCACCAGGGCCACCAGGGAGGGAGTTGCAGAGGCAGAAAAAGCCTCGGATAGGGCAGCATTGTCGTGCAATGAATCCATGGGACTGATCAGCGCGTTTCTCTCCAGATTGGGATTGAGCAGGGGCATGAGGCGATCGCTGTCTCCATCTTTCCATTCCAGCAAAACTACATCTGGTTGAAGTTGCTCAATCTGTTGCGCCAGGGTTTCTGAATCTGCATAGCTACCCACCACTTCCAGATCAGAACTGATAGAAATCAGTGCCTCTAACCCCGCCCGCATCACAACCGATCTGGCAAGAATCAGTACCCGAATCAGGCTATCTTCGCTTCCGAGTCTTTGCTGCATAGCACCACTTCTACGACTAACGGGCGATCGCCCCGTAAAACCTCCAGCCCCAGCCCATCTCCCTGGTGGGAATTTTCCAGGATATAAAACAACTCCTGCGGATGCTGAAAGACTCTACCCCGCACACCAATCAGAACATCTCCCATCTGGAGTTTAGCCGTTGCCGCCGGACTGCCTGCCTCCACCTCCGTAATCAGCAGGCCAAAGCTACGCCTGCCCCGCATGGGTAGCCTGACAAACTGGAGCGTTACCCCCAAATAGGGACGAGGCTCTCGACTTTGCAAAAACCGCTGCACCGCCTTGCTGGGGATGGCAAACCCCCGACCGTTCACAATCATAGTGTTGATGCCAATCACCTGCCCTTGAACATTGGCAAGGGGACCGCCGGAATTGCCAGGTGCCAGTGGCACGTCTGCCTGAATCCAGTTGCGCTGGCTAAAGCTGTCGGCCCCTTTGTTGTGAACAATGCCCGTTGTAACTGCACCCGTCATCCCAAAAGGATGACCCACTGCAAACACCAATTCACCGACGCGCAGGCGATCGGAGTCGCCAGGGGTAACCGCAGGCAAATCGGTGGCATTGACTTTAAGAGCCACCAGATCTCGCTGGTCACTGCGGGCAATCACCCCTGCTTCCCATACCCGTCCGTCGAATAGTTCAACGGCGGCACTGTTACCCCGCACCACATGGGCATTGGTAATCATTACCCCATCCGGACTCCAGATCACACCGGAGCCAACGCCATCCCGACGGCCCCTAACCTGGACTGTGGAGCGACGTAACTGTTCAGCCAGGGCGGCAAATTCTTGGATAAATTCTGGGCTTAAACCGATCATCTTACGCCTCCCTGTCAGGTCTTTCGCCAACGGTAATGGTAACTTCAGCGATCGCCCCACCCCGGATGAGTCGGGTGATCAGCGGTTTGCCCACCTGATCAGAATCGAGTCTGGCGTGAACATCACTGACATCAGTCACAGGCATTGCATTGAATGCAATCAGAATATCGCCAATCAAAACGCCTGCCCTATCTGCCGGAGCTTCAGCCGCAACGCTAACCACAATCACGCCTGCGCTTTGAGAAAGGTCAAGCGATCGCTGGAGTGTTTCGGGCAGCCGCACTGACTGCATGCCCAACCCCAGGTAACCACGGGCAATCCGTCCTCCTTGCAGAAGTTGATGCACCACCCGATTGACTGTGGAAGCTGGGATGGTTAATGCACTATGGCGGGGTCCGGCGGTGTTGATGCCCATCACTTGCCCCGCTGGATCTACCAGAGCGCTGCCAGAAAAGCCTGGATAAATTGCTAGAGAAGGACGAATAAACTGGTCAATTCGTCCCCCGTGCCAGCTTCGCCAGTTCCCGCTGAGGGCGCTAATCACCCCCAGACTGGCACTGATACCGCTGTCATTGGAGCGGGCGATCGCCAGCACCAGGTGACCCACCTTCAGCGTGGCAGCATCCCCGATCTGTGCGGCTTTAAGGTCAGTCAGATCCGTACTGGACTCCAATTGCAACACCGCCAAATCCGTTCCTGCGTCTCTCCCCACGAGAGTTGCCGGAACCGTGCGATTATCTGCCAGCGTCACTGTAATCTCTTCATCCTGATTAACCGTATGGTCTGCGGTTACAACGATTCCCTGCTGCCAAAATACGCCGCTGGACGATCGCCGCCGTCGCGCATTCACCGCCACGACTGAGCCACCAATCTGTTCCACAATATCTGCCAATTGATTTGAGAGCGCCAGTAGAACACTGGAACCCGCTTGCGAAGAAGTCGTCATAGTTGTTCTCCAAGAGAGGGAGAGAGAAGGGGGGAAGGAGGAAGAGAGGAAGAGATATTTATCCTCGTCCTTTCTCTGTGCTCTACCACCTATGTCCAGAGTGTCAAATCACCTCAACCCGTGACATCGGATGAATGGGCAGTTGTGCTCTAAACAAATGGCTAGTAGACCAAAACGAAAGTTGTGGAGGGGGGT
>JBAUTA010001493.1:0-1795 GCA_049581985.1 Kovacikia sp. | reverse complement strand
GGTTTGCCAGATAAAGCCCCACTGCAAACACAACCACACCTGCCAGCACCTGACCAAACACCACCAGGATGCCAGAGACAATTAGGGTCAAGGCCTCGAAATTAAGAACATTTGTAGCGGCGACCGTACCAAATAGCACGATACCTACCAGTACAATAATCCCGACAATTTCTGACGGAGTCCGAGTGATCGCGCCCGGTCCCACATCCCATCCATGGGTTACGTCTGGTTCTGCGGAAGGGGTTCCAGGGGTCGGAGGGGTGGTCGTGGATGGCGGATAGGAGGGTCTTGATTGGATACCCAACCAGTAGAAGAGGTTATTGAAACCGATCCCCGCCAGTAGATTACTGACTAAATCAGCAACAAATTTCCCAATCACATAGGCAATCACGAGAATCAGAGCAGCCGTAAAAATTTTGGGAAGAGCGCTGAGGATCTGATTCAGCATGTCCGTAGCAGGGCGGGAAATTGCCGCAATTTCCAGGGCATCTAGCGCTGCCGTTGCCGTAGGAATCAGGATCAGCACATAAACGATCGCCCCGATCAGCCAGGAAGGCGATTGTCCACCTGCACCACGGCTCAATCCTAACCGGGCACCTATCTGATCTACCCCCGTCGCTGCCAGCAGATTAGTGACAATCTGACGCACTGTGCGGGCAACAAACCAGCCCACAACGCCAATGATCACAGCTTTCAGAATTTTAGGCAGGGCTGCCAAAAGCTCATTAAGCAAATTCTGGACAGGTTGAAGCGGACCCTGGAGATCCAGAACGCCCAAAATCAAGGGTAGGAAAAACAGAAAGACAAACCAGTACAGCGCATCCCCCAGGGTGTGGCTCAGCAGGAATGGGCTGCGGTCTGCTGCATCTGGGGGCTGCTGGTTGAGTCGGTCATCCAGGGAGAAGGACTGGGCAGCGCGAATGGTGATCGCCCGTGCCAGCGTCGCTACAACCCAGGCAACCGCAATTAAAATGCCTGCCGCACCCAGTTTGGGCAAGAAGGCAAAAATTTGATTCAGAAAGTTGTTGAGAGGTTGGGAAACCGTCGTCAGGTTGAGGACGTTCAACGCCGCCACGATCACCAGGATCATAATGATCCAGAAGATGATCGAGGCTCCAATATTTTCAATGTTTTTCCCCTCTGCCGCTGGCCCAGCCACCATGCTAGCCAACCGATTATCCAGATCCGTTCGCTTTAACAGACTGCGAAACCCAGATGAAATCAATGCAGCAATGATCCATCCGATGAGCAGAATGGCGATCGCCCCAATTAAATTGATCACGACTGGACCTAAACTACCAAGCCCAAATCCTTGCAGAAAGCTGACCCAGGCTGGATTAGATGCATCCGAATTAGCAGGGGCGGCCTGGGCCAACACAAAACCTAAGTGGCCAGGCGGATGCATCCCGATGGTATGCCCCAGATTTAACCAACAGTCATTCATGGCTATTTTGTTAGCCTCCTTATGAAAAAGAACAGGTTTGGGAATTGAATCGCTGCTATATTTGCAAGTCCCATTCGGAAACCGATCATCAGTAGTTTGAATGCCTAAATAAATGAAAACTGAACTGATCTAAATCAGAAAATTTTCTGATCAAATAGAAGGACACAGGTATCCTCTCAAAGCATTCATCAGAAAGCAAGGAACAGAGGAACATTTCTGCTGCAATTCCCCGCTAAAGTATCAATAAATGCCAAAAAAGGCCAAAACAGGATTGGACTCAAAACTATGGCAGCACAACAGATCAGGTCAGACCGACAGGTTCTTGAACAATCCATTCAGATCAACGCCAGT
>JBAUTA010001492.1:0-2693 GCA_049581985.1 Kovacikia sp. | reverse complement strand
GGAGGATCCTGGGAATAAGGAGAGTCTCCCCAACAGGCTGCTAGTAGACCAAAACGAAAGTTTTGGAGGAGGGTAAAGGGGGTTTCCCCCCTTTTGGGGGCGAAGCCCCCACACCCCCATGGTGCAAAATTTATGATTTGCAACACTAGTTTGCCTGAATCATTTTTCGGATCTCTTGCCGCAGCTCTGGACTTTTCTGTGCGGCAGCAAGAATTTGTTCAAACCGTGCGACTTTCAAGCCTTCTGCTTCAATGGCTTGATCTCGCTTTGTCTGGGCGTTTTCCTGAATCTTGGTTAACTGAGAAATCACCTGCTGATAGCTTTGATCCTCCTTGGGGGTAATTTGACTGGCAGGTTTGGCGGAGGGATTCTTCTTTGCCTGGTAAATTTCATTAAACCGGGCTGGGGTTAGGCCTTCCTTTTGCATGGCTTGTCCCATTTGGGTTTCAGCATCATTGGCGATAACCAGGATCTTCTTCAAGGCATTCGCAAATTTTTTCAACTCGTCCGGGTTAACTTGTTGCTGAGAAGATGGCGCAGGTGAGGGAGCCGGTGAAGGAGCAGGTGAGGAACTTTGCGCTTGGGCTGGCATGCTGCCTAGGGCTGTCAAAACTAAAAGCGAGCAGCTTACCAAAAAATGTTTCGTCATAAATTATTTCCTGATTAACTTCCTGAATCAGTGCGTTGGATTTGCAGTTGTCAGCTTATCGATGGGAGGCGATCGCATCACTTTACGCCGCGTTAACCCCTAGCCTTAGTTTAGTCGGGTTAGAAATTTCTGCAATTTCATCGGAGAATTTTCCCATCCCAAATTAAACCGATTACAGTTTAGGCGGAGTTGGATAAAGTTCAAGAGTCCTATCCTGGGAGAGGACAGAGAATTAGGACGGATGCCGACAGGGGGGGATGATGGGCATTTCTCACCCTCCTTCCCTCGCCTCAACCTGCCCCTTCTGGCACTATCGGAATTTATATGCTAAAAACATCGGATAAATAGTTTTATGCTTATAAAACCTTGTATTGTCACTTTAGCCAAACTGTTAGCTTTCAAAGTTTTTTTCTATGGCTGCAACCTTTTCCTTTGATATTGTGAGTGATTTCGATCGCCAAGAACTGGTTAATGCCCTTGACCAGACGAACCGTGAGATCCAAAATCGTTATGACCTCAAAGATACTAAAACGACCCTGGATCTCGGCGAACAGACCATCACAATTAATACAGACAGCGAATTTACCCTAGACGCAATTCATACCCTCCTGCAAACCAAAGCCGCTAAACGAAATCTGTCGCTGAAGATCTTTGACTATGGCAAGGTAGAGTCTGCCAGTGGCAACCGGGTCCGCCAGGAAATCACGCTCAGGAAAGGAATTAGTCAGGAGATCGCGAAGCAGATTACCAAGCTCATCCGGGATGAGTTCAAAAAAATCCAGGGATCCATTCAGGGGGATGCGGTGCGGGTCACGGCAAAATCCAAGGATGAATTGCAAGCGGTGATTCAACGCTTGAAACAGGAAGATTTGCCCATGGCTCTGCAATTTACCAACTATCGGTAAGAGAATTACAACATTAGAATCAGGGTTAGGGTCTTAAGGTTAATGGGAAAAATTAACTCAGACTTTTTACTCTAAATATCTTGAGTTTTATAAGACCGTGCTTTGTAGGGGCGAGTTCGGTAAAGATTGGGGCGTGGAGACGAAATGCACAAGGGAAAGTTATTGAATTTTTGGGAGCCCTTACCTCTCCTGGCGAAAACGCTACTCATTGTACTTGCAGCTCCCTTGCTGGTACTTAATGTATGGGCAATTTTTGCGATCGCTGACTATTTCCACTCCCTCATTGTGATTCTGGCAGGAGCGTCCCTGCTAGCATTTCTGTTGAACTACCCGATTAGCTTTATGGAACAGCGGGGAGCCAAACGGGAACGGGCAGCAATTATTGTTTTTTTACTGGCATTAACGATCCTGGTGGCAACGGGTGTGACTTTGTTGCCCATCGCCTTCCACCAGGCAAAACAGCTAGTCGAACACTTACCCAGTTGGATTGATTCGGGGCGGCAGCAGTTATTGGCACTGAATGCCCAATTCAAAAATTCCCCCGTCCCGCTGAACCCGGACGAGATCGTCCAACAAATCAATGATCCCCTTAAAAGCGAACTGCAAAATATTGGTAAAGGAGCTTTGAGCATTGCTGGCTTTACCGTTTCCAGCCTGTTGGATGGACTTTTGACTATCGTATTAACGTTTTACCTGATTCAGCACGGTGATGTTATCTGGCATAGCTTGCTTGAATGGCTTCCGGCTGACATTCGGCAACCGCTTTCCAAAACCCTGCGGCCCAGCTTTCAGAATTTCTTTCTGGGGCAGCTCATTATGGCAAGCTTCATCGGGGTGACGTTGACTACCCTGTTTTTGTTGCTGAGGGTCCCCTTTGGGCTGCTGTTTGGGTTAATGATTGGAACAATGGCCCTGATTCCCTTTGGGGCAACGGTTGGAATCATCTTGGTGACCTTGCTGGTGACCCTACGAGATTTTGGCATGGGGCTAAAGGTTCTGTTTGCCTGTGTGCTTGTTCAGCAAATCCTTGAAAACCTTGTTGCACCCCGTGTTCTGGGCAAAGTGACCGGGTTAAATCCCTTTTGGGTTCTCATTTCGATTCTGGCTGGAGCCCGGATTGGTGGACTATTGGGGGTGAT
>JBAUTA010001491.1:0-2091 GCA_049581985.1 Kovacikia sp. | reverse complement strand
GCTGAGGACCGAGGGATTCTGGAAAGCTAAGTTCGATCACAACTCGACTGTTAAAATAATCGGTTGCTGAATTGATGGCTGGGGTGGCGATCACATTCACTGTTTGCACCTGGGCCAGGATGCTCTGCGGGAAAGGAGTTTCAGCACTTCCAGCAAACAACAAGCCAATAATTGGCTCAGTTTCTTGTAATTCATCCAATCTCAGATCGGGATGATTTTTCATTTCTAAGCGCAGATCACGGTTACCAATTTCTGTCACAGTTGCCTGGAAAAAAAGATTTTCCCACCCCTCCCAGTAAAGCTGGGCGATCGCGCGGACTTGCTTGCGAACCTTGACTCCAGTCTCTGGGCGAAACTCGCGAAAAACGCGCTTTAAGCTTGTCGCTATAAACTTAAAGGAGGCTAATGGATTATCTTTCTCTGTACGCCTCTGCGAATACCATTCCTTCACATCGGAGTACACCACCACCACCAGATCATCCATTTGAGTTCGACTGGGGTTAATAAACTGCACCGACAACAGGGTTTCCAGCCTATTGGTCGCCACTGCTCGCACAATTTTGGCATCCATGAGCGCCCTTGCACCATAATCGCCCACCAATTCAACCCGCACCTCATCAGGAATATTAGGCCATACATCTAGCAAAATCTGGGCACCTGTTTCGCTTACGTTACGAGTCACACCCTCCCAGCTTTGGTTGTCACTGTGGACGATCGCCTCTATTTCACGTGGTAACCGGTGAGCCTGACGCAACTGTGGTTGCTCAAATGCTACCAGACAAGCTGCAATTACCAAAAACAGGTTAAATATACACCACAGGACATTAATCATAACCGCCTGTATGTCTTGGGGGCTTAGTACTAACCAGAAGGGTACCGCTAAAAGCGATGCCGCCGTCAGTACTCCAAAGATCAATAGATAGCGAACACTTTCAATATCGAAGCTGCGGTTGGTAATACTTAAACCCTTGTCTGTTACATTAAACGATCCTAGTTTTGGATTAATGAGAGCAAACAAGGTAACAATCCCAGCCTGAAATGACATCGCAAACTCATAAATCTCATTCCAAAATGAAAATCGAACATGCTTATAGGGAATATGATTCGTTTGCATTGACAGTACAATATGAGGCAGCGCATAGAATAGTGTCTCCAGCCCCAACCCCTTAACAGAGTTGATTCCCATCAGCAAAAACAGCACGGGAGCCATCAGATACATGAGGCGTGGAAATCCAAAGAAGAAATGAGAAGTAGCACTGAAGTAGCAGAGGCGCTGAGCTAACCTCAGCTTTAGTTTTCGGTTAAAAAGAGGGTTTTCAAGACGTAAAATTTGGGCCATTCCCCTGGCCCAACGAACCTGCTGCCCAACGTAAGACGAAAACTTTTCAGGAGCTAACCCTGCAACCATAATCTTGTCATAGTAGACGGTATCGTAGCCAACGGAATGAAGACGCAGCGAAGTATGGCAATCTTCGGTGACGGTTTCGGTGGCAATGCCACCAATGCCCAACAAATATTCCCGCCGCAGGACAGCCGCTGACCCACAAAAAAAGGCAGCATTCCAGAAATCATTTCCCTTTTGCAGCACCTTGTAAAATAGCTCATTGCCTTTGGGAATCTGGTCCGATGTCAGTAGATTACGCTCAAACGGATCCGGATTATAAAACCAGTGGGGGGTCTGTACCAGAGCCACATTAAGATCAGAAAAGAAGCCAACGGTATCTTTCAAAAAGTCATGGGCGGGGATGTGATCACAATCCAAAATGAGGACCAGATCCCCATAGGTTTTTTTAAGGGCGTGGTTGATGTTACCCGCTTTAGCGTGATCGTTATTGTCACGGGTGATCAGAACACAGCCTAACTCTTCACACATCTCCCTTAGACTTTCCCGGCGATCTCGATATTTCTCGGCCCGTCCGTCATCCAGAACATAAACTTGCTTTTTGTCCGCCGGATAGGCGATCGCTAATGCCCCTAGCATCGTCTTCCGCACAATTTCAACATCTTCGTTATAAGTTGGAATATAGACATCAACCGTGAGCCATTGTTCCGGGGGGAGGGTAGATAGGTCAATCGGCTGACGCTCTTTAA
>JBAUTA010001490.1:0-2119 GCA_049581985.1 Kovacikia sp. | reverse complement strand
AAGGTCGGCAAGAAGGTCGGCAAGAAGAAGCGGCAGAACTGATCCTGCGGCTACTGTCTTGCCAGTTAGGTGCCATCGCTCCCGCATTGCAAGCACAGGTAAGGGCGCTCTCAGTGGAGCGGCTGGAGACATTGGGAGAGGCGTTGCTGGCGTTCTCTAGTGAAGCCGACCTGGTCGCCTGGTTAGACGCTTTTGCGGCTCAGTGAGCTAGTGAAGCGATCGCCAGTCGCCGGAGGGGACGAAGGCTGCCCAGTAGTAAGGATGGTTGTATTTGGTGCTGCGTAAAAAGTCAAGCTGGGTTTGCCGCAGGGCATCGCTGCGACCTTGATGAGCCAGGAGGCGATCGTAATACTGCACCATCAGGTCTTTGGTGCCGTCATCGCTGACCTGCCACAGGCTGGTGAGTTGGCTGGCGGCTCCGGCTAACACAAAGGCGCGTCGTAACCCATACACGCCTTCACCGTTGGCGATATTACCAATGCCCGTTTCGCAGGCAGAGAGGACAACCAGTTGGGTGCCGCGCAAATCCAGTCCGGCGGCTTCCTGGGCGGTGAGGACGCCATCTTCGCTACCGCTTTGCCGCACGTTGAAGCCAGCCAGTGCCAGCCCCGATCGCAGCAGGGCGTTTTCGGTGTTGCCACTAGTGGGGGGACGAATGCCGCCGAAGCTATTGGCTTCATTCAAAAGCGGAGCCAGCATGGGCGATCGACTGGCGGGGTTAGTCGGTGCGGCATCTGCCAGAAAAAAGCCGTGGGTGGCGATGTGTAGAATGGGGGGTGCATGGACTTGCTTGAGGGCGTTTTCGGTTGCCTGGGACCCTGTCAGAACGATTACCCCGAAGGGGGAACTGCTTCGCAACGCATCCTTCAGCTTGGGGGCGATCGCCTTTGCTTCAGCAGCCGTACCGGGAAGTGCCTCGACGCGGAGTGAGGCGAGGTCGGTGGAGCGTTGGTTGTTGCCACGCGCTGCAACAGGTTTAGTAGAAGCGACAAGCGGTGATGGATTGTTGCTGGCGATCGCGCCCGCCTTCTGAACCAGTTGCGCGGAGGCTGGATCACCTGGATCGGCGTAGTCGGGATTCGCCATCAGGATGGGCGGCTGGCGGCTGGCGATGGGCGTTTGCAGGCGCAGGAGGTCACGCCCGGAGGTGAGGTAATTGATGTCGGTGGTTTCGACGAGATAGCGGTTTTGCTCATCCACCAGTGCAGCAAAGGGGATGAGGTTGAGCTGGCTGTCGGGGGAGATTAAGAGATTGCGAGTCTTGCCAAGCTTTGCTCGAATGGGTTGCATGAGTTTGGCATCGAGTTGACGGGCGATCGCCTTCACTCTCGAATCCCGCGATCGTAATGCCTGACGGAGGGCTTCGGCTTGCAGGTCGATCGTAGCTGCATCACCCAGGTCTACCGCTTGAAGGGTGCCTTGGGGCGACAGAATGTAGGCAGCATAGCGGGGTTTGCCAAAGCGATCGGCTGGCTTGGCTTTGGGATTGAACGGTTGGTACGACACCAGTTCAACCAGTGCGGCATCGGCGGGAATTTGCTTCTGCACCGCTTCCAGGGTGATCGGCTGATTTTCAGTGCGGAACGTGGCGCTGCGGTTGTTGAGATCAGCTTCCAGTTGGGTGGACTGCTGCTGGAGTTGGGTGATGCGCTCTTTGTATTGTTCAGGGGTGAGTTTACCGAGTC
Source organism: Kovacikia sp. (assembly GCA_049581985.1). Taxonomy (GTDB): domain Bacteria; phylum Cyanobacteriota; class Cyanobacteriia; order Leptolyngbyales; family Leptolyngbyaceae; genus Kovacikia. Next base: position 434 of record JBAUTA010001490.1, on the reverse strand, counting down.
CACCGTAGTAGAGCGTGGCAAGCTGGGTGCGAACGCTGGCAAGGTTATCAAATAAGGCTTGGTCGGCGGGGGTGAGGTTTTGGCGCAGACGGGTAAGGTTGTCGGTGAGCGCATCCAGGATGCGCCCTTTGCGCTGGAGAATGGCGGTGAGGGCAAGACGGGCAGCATCGGGGTTTGTCGGAGCGGCTTGAAGATGCAGAGAAATAGCCCAATCCGTTGTGCCAGAAATCGTTGCAATGTAATCTCGCTTTTGCTGCTCTGAACCCACAACCAGATTAATATCCAAATTCTGTTCTTCAATCTGCATTCCCTGGGTGAGGAAGGCGATCGACCTGACTAAATCTCCCTGGCCCTGGTAAAGTCCTGCCAGATTGTTGAGGCTGGTGGCAACATCTGGATGGTCTTTGCCCAGGCGGGTTTCCCGAATCTGCAAG
>JBAUTA010001489.1:0-3899 GCA_049581985.1 Kovacikia sp. | reverse complement strand
CCCCGTACCTCACCCCAGTGAGAACCGCTATATCTCTGTTGTCGAACTCAATATCACACAATGTTTCTACATTCATCATTTCTTCTGCTGGGTCTAGCCTTCAGCTATATTGAAGGACCTCATGATTTGGGTAGCCAGTCTCAGCAGTCAATTGTTAGAGTTGCCCGCGAGCGTCCCAACCCACCCCCCAAATTGCCTCCCAATCGGAGTAGACCGGGCGGAGGGTTAAGCAATGACAAGCAATCTTGCAAAGCAGCATCAGAATCCCTAACAGCGTTGATTCCAGATCAAAATCCTGTTTTAACCACCAAAGCTCATCCGACAATTCTGGTTTATGTCCCTGATACTGCTGTAGACATGCGCCTGGGGAGATTTTCTATCCTGACCCAGGATGAGAAAACCCGTGTTTACTCAACTCACTTTATATTGCCTCAAGCACCGGGAATTATTAGCATCCGCCCGCCCGAATCATCGAACTATGCGCTTGCAGAAGGGCAATCCTATCACTGGTATTTGACGCTCTCCTGTAAACAGGCCGATGGTCTCAGAGCCGATCTAAATGTTGATGGTTGGATACAGCGGGTCGCTTCTACGCCTGAACGGCAACAGCTAATCAAATCGGCGGCTCCAGATATCTGGTATGACGCCCTGGCAAATCTAGCTTCAAACTTGAAAGCAAATCCAAGGGATAGTGAACTTCAAAACCAGTGGAATTATCTGTTGCGATCGATCGGGATGGGGAATCTGGCCACTCAACCCTTGATTGGTCCAGTTTGGCCGCTCAAGATTCGTTTATAAAACAACAGTGGAAATCAGTTAACGATCTCCAGGAACCTTGCTATCTGGCTGATCGGAGTTGCCGCGTTAATACCAACCTGCACACCGTTATTGATCTGCAATGTTTACCGTTTAATACCGTTTTTATATGAAGCTGCATCTTATTTGACCCCCGGCTGTCGCCGTCCCCCTTGCCAAGGGGAACTATAGGGGGTGCTTGTTTTGGCGCGTCTTCATATTTGATTGGTATAAGTTGGTATTACTGTCCTTTGATAAGTGTTAGAGCCAGTTACCAACTAAGACATAGGTAGCCCAATAGTAGGGGGCTGAATAACCATATTTAGAAATCAGCGCCAACTGGGCTTGCCGCAATGCCTCTGCCCGTGTTGCGCCAGGTTTAGAAAGGGTCTGATAGAAATCAGCTATCAGGGCGGTATTGGCAGCATCATCGGCACGCCATAGGGTAGATAGGATGCTACTTGCCCCTGCATTCATGGCAGTCCCAGCCATCCCCAAAACGGCCCGGTTATCGCCACGGGCTGTTTCGCAAGCACTCAGGATCAAAAGTTCAAGTGGTTCAGAGCGGCGTTGACGGGCACTCTGGATAATTTTTACCAAATCGCTGAGTCCAATACTACTTTGATACGCGACGATGAACGTCTCGGCTGGATTGGAGCTGAAAACACCGTGGGTTTTCCAGTGGATAGCCGAGTAACGACCGGTTTTTAAATGCTGTTCAATATTGGCAATGGTAAATGCCTGATCGAATAAAGGAGGACTGGGAAGCAGCCTGGCAGGAATTTGGGCGATCTCATCGTGTAGTTGGGCGATCGGTGAAAACGATTGTCCTTGAATCACCTGGGAAATACCAACTCCACCAGCAAGAATGCTCAAACGGGGAGATAAGGGTTTGGGCTGGAACAGTTCCAGTCTGGGTGTAACGGCGATCGCCCAATCTTTTTCAATCAGGTACTGATTCCCGTCATAAAGCACCCCCATCGGGATATTCCGCAGTTCTCCATCGGGAACAAACACCAGGGTTTTGATCTGCTGGTGCCTGGCAAGAATCGGCTCAAGGGGCGCAAACAGCCATTGATAGAGTTTGCTGGCTTCTTGCAAGACCTCCGGTGTTTGACCGGGGTCTGTCACGTAACGACGTAGCTGCCTGATCGTCGCCTCAATCTCCCGGCGACTAGCAGGCGTTTCATAATAACTGAGGGGCTGTCCAGGGAGTTCAAAAATGATGACGGCCCGCTCTTTCAATAAAATGGGGTAGATCTTGGCCGCCGTCGGATCGATCTCTGGTTTATCGATCCGAACCAGGGGCAAATCACAACCCAAAAAGTTTTTTAACTCAACCAGTTGTAATCCATCGACGGTTTGAATGGCCAGTTGCAAGTTAGCCTGACTGGGCGGGTTGCTTGCCCCAGGCGTCAACAGCAAGTTGACAAATTCCCGATAGATAGGCTCCACCTTATCCCGAAAGGAAAATCGGGATTCCAGGCTAATCAGCAGCAGATCGCGTTGCACCGTATCCAGAGCATGAATTGCCTCTTTATAGGCCGCGATCGCCTCTGGAATCTTTTGCTGCTGGTTCAATACCCGCCCTAACTGCCAGTACGATTGATAGGCTGCTTCGGGAGCCTGCATCCCTTCCAGGCGTAGCAGGGCTTGCTGGGTCAGACGTTGAGCTTCTGGCCACTGTCTGTTCAGCTCATATAACCCCCCCAACTGGCCCAGGGCATAGGTCTCGGCCAACGTATCCTGCAGCACACGAGATTGCTGGATTGAATCCTGGATCAGTCGAGCAATCTGTTCCCATGCAGGCAGATTTTTCAGACGCATCGATTCTGGCAGGAAATCCCACCGTTCTGGACTGATACAAGCAGGTTTAGTGATGGAAGAGAGTTGTTTGAGGCAGCTTAAACTGGCGGCAAAGTTCAATTGGGCGTAGACTGTTGTTCGACTGAGGGGCAACTGAGTGATCAACGGTTGAATTTGGGGCCATAGATTGCTGGCTTCTAACCACCGCCCGGTTTCAATCAGCAATTTCAACTGATTAAGCTTTGCCTGAAGCTGAACCGTAGAAGCGCGGGCTACTTGTGCAGCAGTCTGGTAGGAGTGGCTAGCCGCCTGGGCATAAGCCTGAGCTTGTTCAACCTTGCCAATGGCGATCGCCTGATTACTCAGAAATTTCTCCGTATTGCCCAGCTCAAGGAGCGCAGCCCCCCTAGACTCTGAATCCGGAGCGCTGACAACACTGGCTTGCAGCACCTGTTGTGATTGTTCCAGCTTACCGATTCTTCGGTACGCCTCGCCCAGATAGCGAAGGCCAGCGGCTTTCAAACCGGAAGTGGGTTCCTGAGCAAGCATATGGGATACCTGCTCTAAAAGATCAACGGCGCGAATATTGAGGCCCAGGTCTTGCAGAGCCTTGACCTGATTGATCTGGGCCATCAGGGTTCCATGCCTGTCCCCGGATTCCTGATAGCGCTGAGCCGCTTGTTGCCAGGTTTTTAAGGCGCGTTCAGTCTGCCCCTGAGACCACAGCACAGTGCCCTGCGTGTTCAAGGCTTTAGCCAAAATCACCAGGTAAGGTTGGGGGCGTGCAGACAGTTCCTGCTCTTTAAGAATGGCCAAACCCTGGGCGATCGCGTCCTTTGCTTGCAGCCATTGCCCTAACTGCTGATAGGCCAGGGACAGGTTATTTAAGGCCAGTGCCTGACCGAGGCGATCGGCTTCGCCTTGCAAAGCTAAGAATGCCCGTTGCCACACCCCAACCGCCTCGGAGAATCGTTCCGTTTCGTAGAGCAGGATTCCCTGTTGCAGCAACTGCCGACCCTGGCTAGAAGCAGGTTGAGGCTCAACTTGGGCTGGCGATCGGCCTGCTAGCACCTTAGCGGGTGGCCCATTGGTTAATCCCTTCGCTGACCCATCGTTTGTTTGAGGGGCTACTGTTTGAGGGGCTAACACATTTTTTGTGTGAGCCGTAGAAACGACGGGCAATCCTACACTGAGAAGCAGACTGAGGAACACCCAGAGCATTAGACCGAGGAAAAACAGAATTAGGCATCTGCATCCCTGTTGATGGCGCTTCCACACTCTTCGAGGAGGCCTCAGCC
>JBAUTA010001488.1:0-2998 GCA_049581985.1 Kovacikia sp. | reverse complement strand
GTTCTACCTAGCTAAGGGCTTCCAGACAAATTCACCCAAGGAACAAAACCCGCAACTAGTTGTTAGCTAGTAGCCACGCCAGTGCTACCTGTGCTGGGGTCACGGCATATCGATTAGCAATCACCCGCAGTTTTTCGACCAACGCCATATTGCGGTCATAGTTTTCGCCTTGAAGCCGTGGCTCACGGCGTCGATAGTCATCGGCCGGATAGTCTTCGGCTCGCTTGGCTGTGCCTGTCAGGAAACCGCGACCCAACGGACAATAGGGAACGATGCCGATCCCAAGCTCTCGGCAAGTCCCGACGATTTCAATCTCCAGGTTGCGCTCCCACACCGACCACTCACTTTGCAGGGCACTGATAGGATGCACCTTGTGGGCACGACGAATCGTCGTTGCGCTGGCCTCAGAAAGTCCCAGATAAAGCACCTTTCCCTGCTTGACCAGATCGGCCATTGCCCCCACAGTGTCTTCGATCGGTACTTGTCGGTCAACCCGGTGCTGGTAGAACAAATCGATATGATCCACACCGAGACGCAGCAAAGACGCATCGCAAACCGCTTTGATATGCTCCGGACGACTGTTCGTACTTTTTATTTCGCCCGCAGAACTGATATCGAAGCCAAACTTGGTTGCAATGATCGCTCGATTGCGTTTGCCGCGCAGGGCTTTGCCCAGTAGTTCTTCGTTGGTAAAGGGACCATAAACTTCGGCTGTGTCAAAGAAATTAACACCCAGATCTAACGCACGGTGAATCGTGTCAATTGCTCCAGATTCACTGCCCCCCGAATAGGCCCAAGTCATGCCCATGCAGCCCAAGCCGAGTGCAGAGACTTCGAGTCCAGCGCCGCCCAATTTTTGGAATTTCATTGAGTTAAAAGCTCCTGCGTCTGTGGATTAGAGATATTTCTTTGCTGTCGATGTGCCGGTCTTAGGCTTTGCAAGCGGGCCTAGTCGTAACAGAGCACTTAGATCATCGATTCGAGTTGCATGGTCTTGAGCAAAGCGTTTTGAACCTCAGTGACGCCAGCGTTCAACCGTTCCACACCAAAGTCCATGCCCTTGGGCATGACAACAGTACGCAGCGATCGTTTTTCGGTTTGCTCAATCAGCTTCACGATTGCCTCTGCCACGTCCAGCGAGCGTGGAGGCTCGGCAGAGTCGTACATGCTTTGGAAGCCAGCTTTCATAGCTTCTGGAGCTTTACCCAGGTCGCCATAGGCCACAGTGATTGCTTGGTTGCTAGGCGCTGGACTCTTTGTCAACAATCCCGAGGGGAAGGACCAGGCTCAACGATGACGGAGTCAATGCCCAGACCCGACAGTTCGTAACGGTACGCTTCAGCCAGTGCCTCTAAGGCAAACTTGCTTGCACTGTAGGCTCCAAAGAAGGGAAGCACCACGCGACCAGAAAGTGACGTGACGCTGATTATCAAGCCCGAACCCTGAGTCCGCATGGTTGGCAAGACGGCACGAATCGTGCGCGCGGGACCAAAGGTGTTGATTTCAAACTGGGCTTGCAACTCAGCGATTGAATACGCTTCGGTTACGCCCACATTCATGACACCCGCGTTGTTCAGGAGCACGTCTATTCTTCCGTGTGTCTTGGCAATGGATGCGATAGCGGTGGATACTGAGTCGTCGTTTGTGACATCCATATCGACCACTTGAAGCTTGTAGCCGCCTTGTCCTGCAAACGTTTCAAGTTCCATTTTGACGGCGTGATTGCGTGTCGCAGAGTCGCGCATGGTTGCGACTATGTCATGACCTCGCGCTGCCAATGCCTTAGCCGTCAAGACTCCAAATCCGCTACTGCTACCAGTGATGACGATGGTCTTTGGTTGAGGAGCCTGGTGCATCGAATTTTGTTGTGTGCTGATGTTCATGTAAATTTTCCTGTCAAAAAGGGTTGATTTGAGATTCGATAGTCACTTCGGATAACGACCGTGATTTAAGTCTACATCACGGTCGTTATCCGAACAACTATAATTTACCTATTCAGTACAAAATGAGGGAGTAGCCAATCCCATGTCGCGAAATGAGCAAAAATTGCAGACGCGCCAACGCATTCTTGAGGCTGCAGGACGCGGTTTCCGAAAGGGCGGCTTTGGCGGTGTAGGTGTCGACGGGTTAGCGAAGGCGGCGGGCGTGACTTCCGGTGCTTTCTACGTCCATTTCGACTCCAAGGCCCAAGTGTTTTCTGAATCAGTTGTCCATGGCATGTCGGTCTTGAAAGACGGCGTGCGCCAGTTTCAAATCGATCACGGCGATTGCTGGTGGCACCGGTTCGTGCATTTCTACTTGAATGAGAGGCGAACTTGTGACCTGTCGGAAAGCTGTGTTTTGCCGACTCTGACAGGGGAAGTGGTGCGTTCCGACGCCTTGTCGCGCACGGCGTTTGAAACGGAACTACGGGAAGTGGCCCGTGTCATCGCGACCGGACCAAAGGCATCCGATGCTCCTTGTGATTTCGAGGCGGCACTCGCTGCGCTAGCAACATTGCTCGGAGGGGTAACGCTGGCACGCGCTGTCAGCGACCCTGGTTTTGCACAAATCATCGCAACATCAGTTGTGGCGTCTTTGTGCCCCAGTAATGAGGACTGACATCGTTGAAGGATGGCGAAGGATTTGACCAAGGAAATCATCAACCTAAAGATTCAATGGTTTTGACCCTCGTCCCACCCGCCTCTGGCACTCGAACCTCGGCATGTGGCAAGGGCATGAAGACTTCACAGCACCTGTTTTGGACGTCGCTGGCGACTTTCTCCTTACGCTGCATTACCGCCGTTCACAAGTCTAACTAGTAGAGTGGGCATTGATCACGAGCTAAAACCTATGCAGAGTAGGTACTTGATTGAGGGTGACTGTCTAAGAGATTTAGGTAATCATGAATGGAATGAGGTTGGATTGGCATAATGGCGAAAAAATCCAAGGGCTTTGGTGCACTTCTCAAGCAGCAGCGGGCAGACAAAATCGAGCAGAAAGCACTGGAAAAGTTGGA
>JBAUTA010001487.1:0-2664 GCA_049581985.1 Kovacikia sp. | reverse complement strand
ATAGTTCGCTATCGTGACGAGCCACTTCTTACTTTCTGATATATAGCCGTAGCCATACTGGTTAGGACGGGGTGCAGGGGTGAAATCCCCTTCGGCTTGAGCGCTCAGGTCGAAAGCTGGCTGGGGGCAACGCCCCCACTTCCCCTTGAAGCTTCTGTCTTAATCAAACTGGCGACAGCTATATTAAACATTGCTCAATAGTTGCAACCACCGATTGCCCGATCGCTTCAAAGTCATACCCTCCCTCCAGCCCAAACACAATCCGTCGGGTAAACTGCAGGCAATAATCTGTAAATACGCTGTAATCTTTGGGTTGCAACGAAATTCCTCCGAGGGGATCCGCCTCGGCAGCATCATAGCCAGCGCTAATAATTAGCAGGTCCGGCTGAAACTCGGTTAGGAAAGGCATCACCTTTTGTTCAAAGGCAGGTTGGTAATCTGCGATCGTGCTCCCTCCCCGCATCGGCAGATTCAGGACGTTGTTGTGGAAACCTCGCTCATCTGCCGATCCGGTATTGGGATATTGGGGAGACTCATGCAACGAACAGTAGGCGATTTGGGGATTGGCTTCAACGATCGCCTGGGTTCCATTCCCATGGTGCACGTCCCAGTCCAGAACTGCGACCCGGTTGATTCCCGGTTGTTCCAGGGCGTAGTGGGCAGCGATCGCCGCATTGGAAAAGATGCAGAACCCCATCCCCATTTGACTTAGGGCATGGTGCCCAGGTGGACGAGCCAGAACGAACACAGGCTCTCCTGACTCTAAGACGTAATCTACCCCATCCAACCAGGCGCTGACTGCCAATAATGCCACCTCAAAGGTGCGAGGTGAAACAGGCGTATCGGCATCAATGTAGCCTCCTCCCCGATTGGCCAAGCGGCGCACCCCTTCGATATAGCGCGGTGCATGGATGCGTTCGAGAATTGGCAGGACGGAGCGCTGTTCGACTGGAGTGGGCGCTCTCCACTCCAGTTGATTTGCCCAGGTAGCTGCTTTTAACGCATTTGCGATCGCAGTTAATCGTTCTGGTTTCTCCGGATGGAAGTGACCCGTTTCGTGCAGCAAAAACTCATCGGAATAAATGATTGGCAACATTTCCAAACGCCTTAAAGTTATGGGAAGCACGTTAGCGATAGTCATACCATTTTAGGTTAAAGATTTTAGATCTTCGATTTTGAAAGCAGCTAGTGTCTACCATCCCAGCCTATACCTTTTCAAACACCCTCTTAGGTCTGTGGAACGTTTGCAAGCAAGAAGCCAAAAAAGGAGCCAAAAAAGGAGCCAAAAAATATGGCCAGGCTTGTCATGCTTGGAGATAGGCACACGGCAAGCATTACTCCTTGAGGTCATGATGGCAAAGTACAGCACAAACCAGATTCACAGCGCTGCCTGGGTTTTTCAAACCTGGGCTTCATTTGCAATCTCAACTACCCTAACCGCGATGGGGATTCTATATCTTCCAGTTGATAGCTGGATTAAAGGTTATCTCGGAATGGGATTGATGTTTTCCGTCGGCTCTACCATCAGCCTGTCAAAAACGATTCGAGATATGCACGAGTCAAACAAAGTTCTCAGCCGAATTGATGAAGCAAAGCTAGAGAAGCTTTTGGCAGAGTACGATCCGTTCAAAAAATAGATTCTTCAAAACAAGAAAAAGAGAATTATCATGCACGGAGCTTTTATTAATAGCATCGGCAAATTTTTGCCTGGGAATTCGATCAGTAATGACCAGATGGAAGACTATTTAGGAAAGGTGAATGGTCGTCCTTCAAAAGTCAAAAATCGCATCCTTAAAAGTAATGGAATTGAGCAGCGTTACTATGCGCTAGATCGAAATCAACAAACTACGTATCTTAATAGTCAGATGGCTGCGAATGCCGTGCGCGATGCGCTGGCCCAAGTAGATCTGGATCCCTCTGAGATCGACCTTCTTTGTGCTGGAACAAGCTGGGCAGATTTGCTGGTTCCCGGATTCGCCAGTATGGTGCATGGAGAATTACCGGAGCTTTCCCCGGTAGAAATTGTTTCCAATCAGGGGGTGTGTTGTGCAGGCGTAGCAGCCTTAAAGTATGCGGCGTCCCAGGTGAAGCTGGGGGAGAAGAGAAGTGCGATCGCCGTTGCCTCCGAGCTGGCTTCCCGCTTGTTTAAGCATACAAACTTTGAGTCCGAGTCAGCGATTCAAGCCGGAAAACCCCTCGGTTTTGACACCGAATTTCTCCGCTGGATGCTTTCTGACGGAGCCGGAGCCTTTCTGGTTCAAGACCATCCCAATCCCTCAGGAATCAGCTTAAAAGTTGAATGGATTGAACTCATTTCCCATGCCAATGCCTACCCCGTCTGTATGTATGCCGGGACCAAAGACGAAACCGCCCAAAAAAGCTGGATGGACTATCCCTCCTACACTGCGGCAGCCCAGGCGGGAGCAATTAATTTGCGCCAGAATATCCGGTTACTCGATCATGTCGTCAAATTAGGCGTTGAAGGGTGGCTAAAGCTGATTGAGCGGGGGCGCGTTTGTCCTAACGAAATCGACTGGTTACTTTGTCACTATTCCTCCCACTTCTTCCGGGGACAAATCGTCGAATTGCTCGATAAAGCTGGTTGCATGGTTCCCGAAGACAAGTGGTTCACTAACCTCTACACCCGTGGCAACACCGGTTGTG
>JBAUTA010001486.1:0-2749 GCA_049581985.1 Kovacikia sp. | reverse complement strand
ACACCAGATTTTGCACCCTTTACCCCCCTCCAAAGCGAAAGTTTTGGTCTACTAGTAGTGATAGGCGGAAATACGCCTACCATTTGTAGAGCAGGCTTCTAGCCTGCGCGGGCAGGATGCCCGCTCTACAGTAGCTAAACTTGCGCCGCACCCTACTAGTACAACAAAAATAAAGTTTTGAAAGGGGTGAAGGGGTGGAACCCCAGTTTTCTGCAAGGCAGGTACTCACGGATGAATCGGGAAGATATGGACTCAGAACAAAGACTACCGTCTGGCAATCTCCAGGAGCCAGAGATCCGCTTAAATTCAGAAGAAGTTTTAAGTTCAGATCCGATCCCCCCTTCCTCCGCCCTCCAACTTCACTATGAAGTGGCGATGCCCGCGCCGGAGTCTCACCTGTTTGAAGTGAGCTTGCGGCTTAAAGGTTGGGAGCAATCCTCATCTCACCTGGATTTACGTATGCCAGTTTGGACGCCGGGTTCCTATCTGGTGCGGGAGTATTCCAGACATGTGCAGGATTTTGCTGCTTTTGAAACAGCGGCAGGTGACGCTCCCTTGCCCTGGTCTAAGGTGAGCAAGAACCACTGGCAGGTCAACCCCCAGGGACAGACAGACGTTACGATTCGCTATCGGGTTTATGCGAATGAGTTGACTGTGCGAACCAATCATCTGGATGGAACGCATGGGTATTTCAATGGGGCAGCGCTCTTTTGTTATATTCCTGGCTACGAGCATTGTCCGATCGCAGTGACGGTGGTGCTACCGCGATCGGATTGGCAGATAACCACATCCCTATTGCCCGTGGAAGGGCAACGCAACACGTTTCTTGCAGAGGACTTTGACACGCTGGTAGACAGCCCCTTTGAGATTGGCATCCATCAGCTGTATGAGTTTGACGCCTTAGAGAAGCCCCATCGGTTGGCAGTCTGGGGACAGGGTAATTTGCAGCCAGAACGCTTACTGGCAGACATTCAGAAAATAATTCGGGTTGAGGCAGATCTGTTTGAAGGGTTGCCCTACGATCACTATCTCTTCCTGCTGCATCTGTCTTCTCAGGGGTTTGGCGGACTGGAGCATAAGTCTTCCTGCTCTCTGATTTACCAGCGTTTTGGGTTTCGTAGTAAGGATAAGTACGATCGGTTGATTCAATTGGTGGCGCATGAGTTTTTCCACCTGTGGAACGTGAAGCGAATTCGTCCAAAGGGGCTGGAGGTGTTTGATTATGAGCAGGAAAACTATACTCCTTCCCTTTGGTTTAGCGAGGGGACAACCAGTTTCTACGATCTGGTCATTCCTTACCGGGCAGGAATCTATGATGTCCGGACTTATCTAAGTGCGTTGAGTCGGGAAATTTCTCGCTACCAAACCACACCCGGTCGGAAAGTGCAGCCGTTGAGCGAGTCCAGTTTTGATGCCTGGATCAAGCTTTACCGTCAGGATGCCAATAGTCCTAATTCACAAATCTCCTACTATCTAAAGGGAGAAATGGTTTCTTTGCTGTTGGACTTATTGATTCGGGAGCGTTACGAAAATCGCCGATCGCTGGATGATGTCATGCGTCAGATGTGGCAGCAATTCGGCAAAAATGAGGTCGGCTTCACACCAGAACAGTTGCAGCAGGTCATCGAAGCGAGTGCCGGGAGTGAGCTGACAGAGTTCTTTGCCCGCTATTTGCATGGAATGGAGGATTTGCCGTTTGACGACTATTTGCACCCCTTCGGATTAGGTTTGAAATCGGATAACGGCGGCGCAGAAGGCGTTCCTTATTTAGGAATGACGGTCAAAACAGAAAACGGGCACGAGGTTGTCAAGTTTGTAGAATCGGCTTCACCTGCCCAAAAAGCAGGAATTGATGCTGGAGACGAGCTTTTGGCTCTGAATGGAATTCGAGTTAGTGCCGAGCAGTTGGCCGATCGGCTGCGGGACTTTAAGCCCAATGAAACCATTGAACTTGCTTTCTTCCACCAGGACGAGCTATTTTATCGCCCGGTGACGTTGGCAGAACCCAAACCCACCCAATATCAGATTGTGCCTTTAGAGCGACTATCCCGCAAGCAAGAACAGAACTTTTTAGGATGGTTGGGAGTGCGGTTGGCAGAGGTGAGGGAATGAAGGAGGGATGGGGTATGGTGTTCCTATGCCTTAGGGGCTAAAAATACTGAGATCGAGTTCTTGCGCCAGGGTTTCGAGTAAAAAAAGTCCGGCTACTGAGTTTCCCGTGGAGTCGAGGGCGGGGCTATAGCAGGCGATCGCACCCTGTCCGGGGACGATGGACAGCAGGGCACCACTCACCCCTGACTTGGTCGGCAATCCAATTCGAACGGCAAAGCGACCAGAGGCTTCGTACAGCCCACAGGTGAGCATGAGGGCGTTAACGGTTTTTAAGTGGTGGATGTTGAGGGGGTGGGGGGTAGAGGAAGAGTTTTGAGTTTTGAGTTCTACGTTTTGAGTCTTGGGTGTGGAGTATGGAGAGTTGGGTGATTCCTGACTGCTGATCCGCTCAACATAGGTTATCTGATATTTGCTCCCTGTTCTCTGATCTTTCATCCCTGCGGTTCCTGTCGCCATTAATAATCCTATTTTGGCGAGATCTGCAACGGTGCCAGACAGGCAACAGATTTGATTGTAGGTATCGAGGGTGGTTTCTATAGAGCCCAGATAGCCAGATTTTGCTAAAATTTCGGCGATCGCACGATTGACTTCGTTGTTGAGCGATCGCACCGATGCCAGCATTTGGGCATCTAAGGAT
>JBAUTA010001485.1:0-1842 GCA_049581985.1 Kovacikia sp. | reverse complement strand
GCAAATTTTTTGGCTTCGGCAATCCAGTTCATGCCCACGGAGGTGGGGGCAATGATGAGGGTTGGCCCCTGGGCGGCGCGGGTCAGAATAGCCGCAAGGGCCTGGATGGTTTTGCCTAAACCCATATCGTCTGCAAGACAGGCTCCCACGCCCCAGTGAGATAGCCGTGCCAGCCACTTGAACCCGTCAATCTGATAGTCACGCAGTTCCGCCTGGAGGGTAGAGGGTAATTCTGGCTGAAGGGTCTGCATTTCCTTCATGCGTTTGATGTGAGCTTTCCAGTGCTTGTCAGCTTGCAAGTCTCCTACTTCGTCTACAAAGTCTTCGAGAGCCATAGCCGCCAAGGGATGAAACCGTGCCCCTTTCCCTTGACGCTCCGAAAAGGTGCGCAGTTCATCCAGGCGTTTGCGAAATTCCTGAGTGAGGGCCAAAAACTGTCCGTCCCCAAGCTGAAGAAACCGACCGGGCGATCGCTCCAGCAGCTCAAGTAACTGCTGCATATCCAGCACGAGGTTGTCGTCAAGCTTCAGCTCCCCGCTGGCGGCAAACCAGTCTTTTTGGCGGCTAATATTGAGCTTGAAATTATTGATTCCAACCTGGTGGGCAATCCGCATCTTTTCGCCCTCCGGCCACTCGACGATCGCGGACTCTCCGAGGGATTGCAGTTCCAGTATTAGCTCCAGGCAGTCCTCTGGGTCTTCCATTAACCATTCGCCATCTTCGGTTTCGTACTGGCCTAGAATGGGACAGCTTTTTTCAACGGCCTTGGCTAGCTTTTTCTCTTCTGGAAGGCTGCGGGCTGTTTGGAAGCGTTCTCCATCAATTTCCGCAATCACGTTTACGCCCCCCAGTCCCGGCCTAAAGTAGGGGCCACCTTTGGCAAAGGGTCGTGCCATAATCGCCACCTTGAGTCCCGTTCCGGCAGGCAGCAGATGGACGTGGGGGGTGGCTTCAGCGGTCACTTCCTGAGCATTTTGTACCCCGCCACCAATATCCGAGTGAACCGTCACTACCCCAGACACGCCGTTGATAGCGGCCAGCACCCTATCCTTGGCGGATTCCGGCACCTCTAGCTGATTTTTAGCTCCCAGAATTTCCGCAATCCGCCGATGCTCGGCGTTCACTTCAATCACCTTGAGGCGGGTAGGGGTTTCCTTGACCACAATGACGGAATACTCTCCGGTAATCGCAGGCAAAAACTCCAGGGTGAGCCAGCCTTTTTTGCTTTTTTTGACCAGCAGTTCTGGCTCTGCCTTCACCACTTCAACGCGCGTAGTGGGGGAGTCTTCCCAGAAGACGAGGGGATGCCCGATGAGGGCGGCGATCGCCCTTTCGCTGAAGTCGTAGTCTACCTTGTCGTAGTAATAGGAGGGGGAGTTCACCTCAATCTGCTGACAAACTCTGCAATCTTGCGGAGTGAGATAGTCAAAAGTGCTAAGTTCATCGCGCAGACGTTTAAGGGCAATAGGTCGTCCTTTCCCCCAAGTCCCCTTGGCATTGATTTTTTGTTCGCGGGGTTGCAAGAGGCATTCACCTCTCCGTAAACTGAGCAACCAAATTAAGCGTTGTGGGGCCTCGACCTGCGATGTTCCGGTCGTTGGAGGGAGACTGCCCAGATTGGCAAGGGCATTCAAGCAGAGTTCCCAGGATTCCTTGGGCTGAATAATATCGATCAGGGGTTCAATATTTCCATTCACCTGACGAAAGGCTTCTGCTTGGGCAGCATAGGGGGTTTTAGGCTTTAGTCGAGACATTAGCTCTGCGGCTTCCATTGCTAGCCAGCGATAGCCTGACTGTTCTGCCTGCTGAATAAAAGGTTCAAGGATTGTGGGCAGAGTTGCC
>JBAUTA010001484.1:0-3257 GCA_049581985.1 Kovacikia sp. | reverse complement strand
GGAAACTAGTGTTGCAAACACTAAATTTTGCAGCGGGGGTTTGAAGGCTTTGCCCCTAAGAAGGGGTGGAATCCCTTCACCCCTTTCAAAACTCTAGTTTTTTTGTACTAGTTGGTAGGAATGATTGAAATCCAATTCAGCGTTTGATCAGGATGGGATGGGCAATGCCCCACCAGGATCGGAATGAGTGAAATGTCTTACCCGATCGAGTGATTTCAACAGAATTGACCGCGTTTCTTGATTTGCGACCCTGACAATCACCGCTGCATTACTCCTACAGGGATTTGCAGAATCAGTGAACGGGGGCAGCATCAGAAGCAATGTGAAGCATGGAATGATACCTCTTAAAAGCATGACCCGAAGAACCTACTTGCACACCTTAACAATGGGATCAACCACTTGCAACATTTATTAGTGGAAAATCTAGATTGTTACACTTAGATATGTAGTTCTCAGGATTTCAGGAACATAAAGAATTTTAGTAGAGCTTTAAAGGGTCATACTTGGCCGGGTTTTGACTTATCCCGGCTTTGAAAACCAGAAGGATTTATGAGAGCCCTGAGGTTTTGCCAGTTCATTTTTGGATTTAAGTAACGAATTCTTTACAGATTGCCCTGAGGAATATAAAGCATTAGTACTAACAAAGTCTTTGCCAACCCTATCCCAAATTAAAGAATAAGGGTTGCAGATAGGGGCGCGGGGGGCTTCGTCTGATCTGCCGCATTCTCCAATCAGATTGGGATCAGAATTTTTTTGCGTTATCTTGACTAGCGCAGTTTACTGGAATTAGAAGTACCACCCCGCGCCTATGTCTGAAAATCCAACCGACACCCTTTTGCTAAAACCTGGAACCTTATGGAGCAAAACCAAGGAGCAGACTGAACATGCCCATCAGTGTGGTGCCCTGCAGCCCATTCCAACCAGGTATGAGTTTGTTGAGCAGGACGGGGTTGATTTCTTTGTTCGGATATCGGACCTTGCCCGTAAGGATGAAGACTGGAAGCGGCAGAATCAATCTGCCCTGTCGGGGAAGAAAGCCAATCCATTCCTTCCTTATGACGAGAACCTTTTTGTAACCGACATTTCTAGCACCCACCTTTGTCTGTTAAACAAGTTCAATGTGGTGGACTATCACCTGCTAATTGTCACCCGTGCCTTTGAAGAACAGGAAAGCTGGCTGACCTTGCAAGATTTTGAGGCCATGTGGGCTTGCCTCAACGAAATGGAGGGGCTGATTTTTTACAATTCTGGGGAACCAGCAGGTGCCAGTCAGCGCCACAAACACCTGCAATTGGTGCCATTCCCGCTCGCTCCAGGCGTTCTCAAGGTTCCAATGCAACCCGCCCTAGAAAGTGTCCAGGTGGGGAACTCAGTTGGCAGTTTGCCTATCTTTCCGTTTAAGCATGGCTTGATTCAATTAGCTTCCCCCTCACCAGAGTCACCTTTGATAGCAGCACAAGCAACCCTTAAGCACTATTACACGTTGTCCCAAGCAGTGGGGTTACAGCCAACGGGTGCCATAGACCCATCCCAACAGCCTGATCCATACAATCTTTTGATTACCCGGGAATGGATGCTGATGGTGCCCCGATCTCAATCTCACTATGAAGCGATTCCGGTTAATTCCCTGGGGTTTGCGGGCGCACTGCTGGTTCGCAACGAACAACAATTGAAATTTCTAAAAGAGGAAGGTCCCATCCAGATTTTGCAGCGGGTTGCCAGGACAGAAGAGGGTTGATAGTAAGCCCCAGCGAATGGAATTAGCGGCTACAGAAAGTAAAGTCGCAAAGTCTGCCTTGGCAGACTACAGACAGTTCAACCTGCGGCGGCAGGTTTCGTTTCTATCGCTGCACTTACCCTTCGGGAACGCTCCGCAAACAACCGCCACTAACCGAGAAGTATTGAGACGTTCCCCCTCTTCCGGCCCTGATGCCTTATCTTTGATCAAACGCTCTCTTACGCCAGAGGGTAATGCCTCCCAACAAACCGGAAATGTTAGGAACAATTTGGACATTCGCTGGCAGCTCGAAATTGATGTATTTAGTGTTGCCACCGCCAATATAGAGGATGTCGTAGTTAAACAGGTGCTCCAGGGATGCGATCGCCCTCTGCAATCGCTCATTCCACTTTTTCTTCCCCGCTGATTCTAAAGCTGCCCGTCCCAACTGCTCTTCGTAGGTCGCCCCTTTACGAAACTCGTGGTGCCCCAATTCTAAATTCGGCACCAGCATGCCATCTAGAAAAAGGGCTGAACCCACTCCCGTTCCCAGGGTAATTACCAACTCCACACCCTGGCCGCTGACTGCTCCCAACCCCTGCATGTCGGCATCGTTAATCACTTGCACGGGTTTACCCAGGCGTTCAGAAAGGATACTGGCAAGTTTAAACCCAATCCAATCTGGATCCAGATTGACCGCAGTCATGGTGACGCCCAATTTAATGACTCCAGGAAATCCCACGGAAACCCGGTCAAATATTTTATCTTTTGCCAGGTCAAGAATTACGGCAATGATGGCATCGGGCTTGGCCGGTTGGGGGGTATCTCTGCGATCGCGATCACCGATCGGTTCGCCAGCCTGATCCAACACCATGACCTTAATGCCGCTACCGCCAATATCCACTGCGAGCGTTTGCATTTGCTGAGCTATCTCTGTCATTGAACAACTGATCCTCGTGATCCTCGGAGAAAACCGCACACTTCTTTTCTGTCAATCCCCACCCCCCTTCCCAGCCTGCACGGAAACCCCGGTCAGGCAACCTGGAAAATCATGCCTCAACCGAAATAACGCAGAGATTCATGCCATCAATCCACCCAACCCAAATCCTGATCGGAAATTTGACCCGGTAGTGGATCCGTAGGGAAAATTGGATGGGCCAGAGCCCGCGCTTGCTGCCGCCGCATCGATTCTTTCGTTGCCAGCCCACTGCTTGAAACCGCAGGCACCTGCCTTGCTTCTTTCGTTGCCAGTCCACTATTTGAAACCGCAGGCATCTTCTGAGTTTGAGAAGTTTTCAATTCCTGACTCAGACGGGTGTTTTCCTCCGCAAGCTGAAGAGCGACTTTCTTTACCTGATCGAGTTCCGCTTTCAACGGGCCGATTTTTTCCACATCCGCTTTCAGCGATCGAGTCAGGGCAATTTGCTGATCTAATTCGGTTTGCAGTTCCGCAATCTTCTTCTGAAAGGCCGCTTCTTGTTGCAACGCCTGCTCTTGGGCAGCTTTTAGCGCATCAGTTGCATCAGTTGCATCAGTTGCA
>JBAUTA010001483.1:0-1953 GCA_049581985.1 Kovacikia sp. | reverse complement strand
CTGGTGGATGATGCGATCGTCGTGGTCGAAAATGTGGGGCGTCATCTGCAACTGCCAGAAAACAAAATGCGCTTGCAACGCTCTAGCAATCGGCGGCGCACCCTACAGCAGATTGTCTTAGAAGCGGTCGATGAAGTCGGCAATCCCACCATTCTGGCAACCTTAGCGGTGATTGCGGCCATCCTACCCATGGCCTTTGTCGGCGGCTTGATGGGGCCCTATATGCTGCCCATCCCGCTGGGGGCTTCCGCTGCCATGATCTTCTCGGCTCTGGTCGCCTTTATCGTGGTGCCCTGGACAACGATGCGGGTGTTTAGTGGTGCCAGCCACTCTGCCCATGGCCACGGGGAAGACACCCTGACTCAGTTGTATCGTCGGTTTATGCAGCCCTTGGTACACTATCCGCATCGGGGAACCACGTTTCTGGTGGCGACCGTGTTGGCGCTCATCGTCATTGTCGGTGGGCTGGCAGGCTTTAAGCTGGTGATTCTCAAAATGCTGCCGTTCGACAATAAGAGCGAGTTGCAGGTCGTAGTGAATATGCCGGAAGGTACGACTCTGGAGCAGACTGCTAGAGCAACCAAAGAGATGGGAACCTATCTCGCCACGGTTCCGGAGGTGATTAACTATCAAAGCTATGTCGGCACGTCTTCTCCTTACAATTTCAACGGGCTGGTCCGGCATTACTTTCTGCGATCGGGAGCCAATGTGGCTGATATTCAGGTGAACTTTTCGCCCAAGGGCGATCGCCACCGCCAGAGCCATGAGATTGCTAAAGCCATTCGTCCCAAACTCAAGGAAATTAGCGATCGCTACAGTGCCCGGATTCAGGTTGCCGAAATTCCCCCCGGTCCGCCGGTGCTGCAAACCCTGGTGACGGAAGTGTATGGCCCCGATTACAAGGGGCAGATTGACCTGGCGACCAAAATTCGCCAGTTGTATCAAGCCAGCGATGGGGTTGTGGATGTGGACTGGTATGTGGAAGCACCGCAAACCGATTACCGATTGGTGATCGATCGCGAAAAAGCCGCACTCAACGGCATCAGCCCGACCCAAATTTCAGACGTTCTCCAAATGGCACTGTCTGGTCAAAATGTCGGACTATTACATGACGAAAATGCGCGGGAAGACATCGCCGTTAATCTCCGGCTTAGCCAGTCGAACCGTACCAGCCTGAATGATCTGAAAGCCCTCAACCTGAAGGGGGCAAGGGGTAATTTAGTTTCCTTGAGTGCCCTGGTAAAAACAGAAACCACAACCGTAGATACCAGCATTTATCACAAAAACCTGCAGCCCGTTGTCTATGTCCTGGGTGATGTGTCCGGTAGGGTCGAGAGTGCGGTCTATGCCATGCTCAACCTGCAACCACAGATCAATCAACTGATTCCGCCCACGGGGGCAAAGGTGCAAACCTACCTGACAGAACAACCTCCCAGCACCGAAACCTACGCGATTAAATGGGATGGCGAATGGCAGGTTACCTACGAGGTCTTCCGCGATTTAGGGATTGCTTTTGCAGTGGTGCTGGTGCTGATCTATGCCCTGGTGGTGGGCTGGTTCCAGTCCTTTACCACTCCCCTGGTGATCATGGCTGCTATCCCCTTCTCGCTGATCGGGATTATGCCTGCCCACTGGTTGATGGGTTCATTCTTTACAGCCACATCCATGATTGGTTTCATCGCTGGAGCCGGAATTGTGGTGCGCAACTCGATCATTCTGGTGGATTTCATTGAGCTCCGTTTGAAGGAAGGTATGCCCCTGGAAGAAGCCGTGATCGACGCTGGAGCCGTGCGGTTTCGTCCGATGCTCCTAACTGCCGCTGCTGTCGTCGTGGGATCGGCCATTATCCTGACGGATCCAATCTTTCAGGGCTTAGCCATTTCACTCATGGCTGGAGAAGTAGCCTCCCTATTGCTGTCGCGATCGGCAGTCCCAATCCTTTACTACAAACTC
>JBAUTA010001482.1:0-4807 GCA_049581985.1 Kovacikia sp. | reverse complement strand
GATGCACGAAAGAGGCTTGCAATTTTCGGGATACCTACTCTGAGTTTCAGGAGAAAGATGTCGTGGTTTTAGGAGTCAGCACCGATGACGCCAAATCCCATGAAAAATTTACGACTAAGTTTGATCTGCCCTTTCCGCTGTTGACCGATGAAGCCGGAAAAGTTTCAACCACCTATGACAGCTATGGGTTGAAGAAATTTATGGGTAAGGAATTTATGGGCATTAGCCGGAATACCTTTGTCATCGGTGCTGATGGGCGCATTGAAAAGATCTACAAAAAGGTCAAACCTGAAGCCCATGCGGAGTTAATTCTGGCTGATTTAGCCTGATGTCGGAAGCGGGTGAGGGAATGGGAGGAAAACGACTGCAAAACGACTGCACCGACAGGGGAGCGCGATCGCCTTCGGTCCTACCGGGGTGCTCAGGTTAAATCTCTTACCTTTCTTTTGCCTATGCGTCGCTTATGGTACTTTGCCCAAGGCGTACTGAGTATCCTGTTTCACCATCCAGTAACAGGCACCAGCGTCATTCCAATCCTGCCCGATGGTCGCATGGTTCTAATCCGGCGGCGGGATAACGGCAAATGGGGGTTGCCAGGCGGGATGGTGAATTGGGGCGAAGACATTCCTACCACGGTTCAGCGGGAATTAGAAGAGGAAACGGGCCTGGAACTGTCCAAAATTCGCCGTCTGGTTGGGGTTTATTCCTCTCCAGAAAGAGATCCCCGTGTCCATTCAATCTGTGTGGTGGTTGAAGTAGAGGCCCAGGGAGAAATGCACATTGTCGATACGATGGAAATTCTTGATGTAAAAGCATTTCCGCTCTCCTCCCTGCCGATGGGTGACCTCTCCCATGACCACGATCGCCAGCTTCAGGATTATTTCGCCGGATTGACGACTCTGGCATAAAGGCAGGCAGGGGAGGAGGGACAGGGAGGGAGTAGGGGTGGAGAAACTGCCCCAGGAATTTATTGGCCGATCGGGGCTTCCGCGATCGGGTTTGATTCGTGTTCATCAAGGTTTGAGCTTGACGAGCCTCCGTGTAACGGTAGGATAAGTTCAAAACTCTTATAGCTGTCGCCAGTTTGATTAGGACAGAGGATTAAGGGGGGAGTGGAAGCGTTGCCCCCAGCCAGGGGTTTCACCCCTGCCCCCTGTCCTAACCAGTATGGCTACGGGTATAACTTCTAATTCTCAATCTTTAATCCTTTTCCCATGACCTATCCCCGGATCCCTCTACCCATACGCAACTCTCGCATTAAGCTGTCCCAGGGGCAGATTTTTTGGCGTGAGGTTGGTCGAGGTCCGATAGTGGTCTTTCTGCATGGTTCCTGGGAAGATGGCAGTCAGTGGTTCCCTGTGATTGAGCAGCTTGGCTCCGAATTTCACTGCCTCGCGCCAGATCTGCTTGGGTTTGGGGAGTCAGCCTCTCCTAAAGCCCACTATTCGATCGGGTTTGAGGTAGAGTGCCTGGCAGAATACCTGGAAGCATTAAAGTTACGGCAAATTTATCTGGTGGGATGTTCCCTGGGGGGGTGGGTTGCCGCCAGCTATGCGCTGGAATATCCGGAGCTGGTGCATGGAATTGTGTTGCTGGAACCAGAAGGAGTTCAGGTTAAGGGGCTGGAGCGGCGTTGGCAAGGGGCAAGGCTGCTGTTGCATCCCCTAGTTTTCTGGAGCCTGCGATCTCTCTCCCCCCTGGCAAAACTGCTCAACATCTCCAAAGTTAACCAACTGCTGCAACGGCGACGGCAACTCCTTCACTTTCCGACAACCTGTAAGCTTTTGTTTCGGCGGCGCTGGGCTGAGGTCAAAGCAGAATTTTTGCAGGAACGACTAACCTGCCTCCAGGCTCCAGTCCTAATTCTTCAGGGTGAGCAGAACAATTCGGAGGCGAGCTCGCTCAGTCAGACCTATGCCCAACTCCTACCCCACGCAGAAGTTAAACGAATCTCCCAAACGGGCAAAAATCTGACCCAAACCCAACCGGATGCAGTTGCCCAATTTATTCGAGAGTTCGTCAAAAAAGACAAAAGGTAAGGGGCAAGGGGAGCCGGAACAGAACCCGATGGACTCAACCCAGGGGGCAGAGCTTGCCCCTGCGGAGGCCAATGGTCGAGGATTTTTCCCTGAGGATTTTTCTCCTCCTGCCTATGCCCCCAGTTGCTGCCTGCGCCTTAATTTGGACGCATGCTAACCAGTTCAGTTGTGACCTCGTTCAACTGACGCCGCTTTAATGGCACTGATTCCGAACGCGGGAGCAGATCAAATACTTGCCGGAATGCGTCGTCTATCTGTTCGTAGGAAAGTTGACCTTTCTCATTTAAGACCACCTTACCCGACGCATCGAATAAAACAGTCTGGGGTACAACTCCTTGATAGTAATATCCCGGTTCTGTTGGCTTGTAAGTTGATTTTTGGGGCAGGGCATCCGAGCGAAGAGCAATAATATCTGCGGGTCGCCCGTAGAATTCTTGCAGTCGGGAGATGACCAGAGCGTACTGTTTGCAATCGCTGCTGTCGTCGATGTATAGAACCAACAGCGCCGGACGATGGCTCTTGAGGGCATCCGCTAAAGAAACCTTGGGGGGAATCAGCGAACCGTTTCCAGCATAAAGAGGAAAGATATCGCCATCGTAGCGATCGTCATTCAGCCCTGCCAGGGCCGAGGGGGTGCCGAAAAATGCCAGGCAAACCAAGACCAGCACTAGCAGGGATAACGATTTCCAGAAATGCCGCCACTGCATGAAAAATTTAACAACGGGAACCGACAGTTTTGAGAAATGCGGTTGGCAAAAGGTCATAAGCTTACTGTTCAGTTCTAAGTTCCTATCCTCAATTTAGTCGGAACTGAGGACGCTTGGATATGAGTTTTGAATTTTGATTAAAAGTGAGGCTTGGGGGCGGACAGGGCACCTACCTTGAAACTAAGGCAAAGTTGTAGCGAGTTTGGGTTAGCGTATGGTAAAACTGTATTAGGTGTAAAAGATCAGATATCACAGCTTTAGTAGGTGTCAAAGCCTTCAGAGAAAGCTCTAGGGAGTATGCAAAACGACGCGTTAACTTCTTTAAAACCCATTCGTTCCCTTGATGATGCCCTGGATCGATGTCAGGTGCTGGGGATGCGTTTGAGTCGTCAGCGTCGCTTCATTTTGGAATTGCTCTGGCAAGAAAAGGAGCACCTGTCTGCGCGGGAGATTTACAACCGCCTCAACCGTCAGGGTAAGGAAATTGGGCATACCTCAGTTTATCAAAACCTGGAAGCGCTTTCCAGTCAGGGAATCATTGAGTGTATAGAACGTTCCGATGGGCGGCTCTACGGCAATGTAAGCGATTCCCATAGCCATATCAACTGCCTTGATACTAATCAGATTTTGGATATTCACATTGAGTTGCCCGCTTTTTTGATTCAGCAAATCGAGCAGCAAACGGGCGTTCGCATCACAGATTATCACATTGACTTCTACGGCTATCGCAATACGGAGAGTGCTTTGTAAGAGAGTGCTTTGTAAGAGAGTGCTTTGTAAGAGAGTGTTTGGTCAGTAGGTCGGCTTAATTAATTGTAAGCAAGGGTTTGGAGAGGCACCCCCCAAGCCTAATGGCTTCTTCAGCTTAATTACGCCCATTCACTGAGGGCAACGATCGGTATCAGATTTGTTTCTGTTTGCTGCAAACTCAGGTTTAGCGAATACAATATCGGCAATATCGGTAAAACCAGAGGTATCTGGGTACCCGTTTTTTATGGGGATAAGACCATTCAGCCGACTTAGGATACTTGTAGCTCAGCGATCCCAGGATTCTCTTGAGAAGTCTAAGGCGATCGGTGAGTTCCAGCAGGTATCGAGCGAACCAGGGTTGAATCCAGTTCCTAAGGCTGGGGTACAGGAGTCTGGTCCATCCACGTCAGTAAGGCAGTGGCCCAGATTGAAGCGTCTCACCCCATCCCTTCGTCGGTTGAGATTACGTGATCTCATCATCCGCCTTGCGAGGATTGCTGGCATCATTGGACAAAGCGTTCGGCCTGCGTTAGCTCCAGCGCTGTGGTTAGGGCTGCTAACCCTTTTGGGTTGGGCTATTTTCAGTGCATTCCTATGGCTGGCGTCTATCCCGCCCTTGCCCACCTGCAAAAAGTTACCTAATTTTGCGCCAGACTCTGACAAGCTCTATTGTGCTGAACGAGCAGCCCGGTCTGGCAAGGTCGATTCCCTATTGGCGGGGTTTGCTCTGGTTAAAAGCTGGGATCCTAACCATCCTCTGCATAACCGGGTAAACCGGGCAGTTAAGGAATGGTCTAAATCGGTGTTGACAATCGCCCAGCAGGAAGCGGCTAAGGGAGATTTTGAAGCGGCGATCTCTCTGGCCCGGAAGATCCCAGCCAATAGCCCGATGCAAAAAGAGGTCAGGGCGGCAATTGCGGGCTGGCAAAACAGCCAAAACCAGGTTCCCGTGCTTGAAAAAGCGTTTGAAGCAGCATTGCAGCGTCAAGATTGGCAAACCGCTGAAGATAAAACACGGACATTATTCAGGCTGAAAAGAGATGAGGAGGGGCAACAGCAGGTCAACCACTTGAGACAACGGCTTGCGGCTGAACGAGGTGCCCGTGACCAGATCCGGACGGCCCGTCTTCTGATTGATGGGACTCCCAAAACCGTTGAAACTTTATCAAGGGCGATCGCCCAGGCCGAGCAGATTCGTCCAGATACCTATGTCAGTGTGGAGGCGAAAGCCGATCTGGTGAATTGGGGCCAACTGTTGCTAGGTCTTGCCCTAAAGCGCATGGCTGATTCTGATTGGGAAGGCGCGATCGC
>JBAUTA010001481.1:0-10961 GCA_049581985.1 Kovacikia sp. | reverse complement strand
TTAAGGGGGGTGGGGGGGCGTTGCCCCCAACCAGGGGTGAAACCCCTGCACCCCGGCCTACCCCATAGGGCTACGGCTATATGTTTCCTAGCCATGCTAAGAGCGCAGTTTTTGTCAACTATCTTTACTTGAGGCGGTAGGATTTAAAAACAAGAAAGGACTATTTCCTGCTTTTAACTCCTGCCGCCTGCAATCACCCACCCTTTTATAGGTGGCTTTGAATCACCTCGCGGTACTGACTTTTCTGTTTCACCCCTTTCAGTTCATTCACCTTATCCTTATCTTTGAAAAACTGAATCGTAGGTGTACCCACTATCCCAGCCGCTTCAGCAATTTCAGGATCTTGCTCAATGTCAATTTCGATGTAGTGAACTTTGCCCTCGAACTCATCGATCACTTTATTCAAAATGGGCTTGAGGGTATGGCAGGGACCACATTGGGGTGAGGCATATTTAACAACAATCAGACGATCGCTGTCGTGATAAAGCTTCCGCAGGGCATACCCCCCTTCGTGGCGGGTCGAATCAATATTAAATACATCCGCCTGTTCGGATTCCGTCTTTTTGGGGCTAGTTTCTTCAGCCGGCTTCTCCGAAGCTTCCGTTTGATGAAACTCCTGAGCTAATCCATTAGTGGACAGCCACCGTTCTGCCAGCATTGCTGCCATACAGCCCGTGCCCGCTGCCGTAATTGCCTGACGATACTCGTGATCCTGCACATCCCCAGCGGCATAGACCCCTTCAATATTCGTCTCGACAGAACCGCTCTGCGTTACAACATAGCCTACGTCATCCAGCTCTAGTTGACCTTTAAACAGGGAAGTATTGGGTTTATGCCCGATCGCATAGAACAACCCTTTAACAGCCAGGTCACTTTCTTCCCCAGTCTGTGAATTACGAATTCTGACTCCGGTCATCCTATCCCCTTCGCCAATCACATCCACGGGTTCTGTGTTCCAATGAACCGTGATTCTGGGATTTTTCAATACCCGATCCTGCATTGCCTTACTGGCACGCATCTTGTCCGATCGCACCAGCATATGGATGTGATCCCCGTACTTCGTCAGATACATGGCTTCCTCTGCTGCCGTGTCTCCACCCCCCACGATCGCCAACTCTGCGCCCCGAAAAATCGGGGTTGCCCCATCACAAATTGCACAGGCAGAAATTCCCCGACTCCAAAACTGCCCCTCACAGGGAAGTCCCAATCGCCTTGCCGTTGCGCCCGTAGCAATAATGACGCTGTGCGCCCTCACCTCGTATTCTTCAGAGCGAATCAAAAAAGGACGCTGGCTAAAGTCAACAAAAGTCACATCTTCAGTGACCAGCTCTGCCCCCCAACGAACGGCCTGGGCTTTCATCCGATCCATGAGCTGCGGACCAGTAACACCCTCTGGGAAGCCAGGGAAGTTTTCCACCTCGGTCGTTGTCATGAGCTGACCGCCAGGTAACCCGCCAGCCTGAAATCCTTCAAACACAAAAGGTTTAAGGTTGGCACGGGCAGCATAAATCGCAGCCGTATATCCGGCTGGACCGGAACCAATAATCACAACATTTTCAACGGTTGGATTTGCCATACTCTTGAGCGTACTCATATCGACTACGCCTAGTATAGCGTCCTTTTGATTCCCGTGTAAAGCTGACTAGGACTTCCACTCAAAAGCAGTAGCCGTAGGGATCCTACGCCTTTTACCCCAGTCCCTTTCGGGGGGAGCAAGCGAAATTTTTCCCCGGTAGGGGATTGGGTCCAGGACTTGAATGCTATCGAAAAATAAAAATAAAAGCCCTGTAGATCAAGGCTTTCAGTTTCACAAATCTCAACCTCTATTTCAGCCTCTATTACAGGAAGCACACCGGAAACAGGCTGTTAGAATTTTTCTCCGCCTGCAACTTTCTAGGTCCTGTCGGGTTCTAGGAGAAGATGGGTGTCCACCGTACCCCTGTTAAAGTTCTTTCTTTCTTTGCGGTTCTGGGAAAACTCTCGGTTTTAGCAAAGCTCGCCAGATCTGACGCGGTTGGGGCTTTGATAGTGGAGGGTATTCAAAACACTCTCAACCACGTTGATGGCTCTCATGCCAATTCCCAGCAACGCTTCTGGAATTGCGAACTCCTCCTGACCTTGCCCACGCTGAGTATGGGTTTCGCTAGTAAAAGCATGGAGTTCTTGACGCACTTGGGATAACAGCACTGGCAAGTCTCGCTGCACCTCAACCCAATAAACACGGGGGAAGGAAACATAGTCAAAATGACAGCCTCGAAATATTCGTTCAATTCGGCGGTAGCGATGGAATGACCAGTCCCGCCAAATTTCCCAGGACGGAGGTAAATCTTCTGCAACCATCATATCGTAGGCTTTCTGGCGCAGCCTGGGCAGATAGCCTTCTATCCAAAATTGCATCATGCTGGCATAGTTGGGATTTTGACAGGCTGTGAGCTGTAAAATCTCGTCCCGGCTGACGCCAAATTCAGCCAGCAGTTCCTCAGGTAAGTAGCAGATCCCCTGTTCAGCATCTTCTCGCATGTCGCGGAGATTATTAAAAAATTGATCAAGCGCACCAAAGTGGGAGGCAGCCTGCCAATATTTTTCTGGCAGACAAGGAAGAATTTGAAAGCAGGAGCCGGAGAGCGATTCCATCATGGTGGTATGCTGCTCCAGAGTCTGAATGACCAGATTGCTGCAGTGATAAGAAGCGGTTGCCTCAAGAAACCGATCCCAAGACCGAATGGAAAGGCGGTTAACAGGGTTTAACGCCTCTCGAAGCCAGCGATCGCGAATATCCATTAATGTATCCCGATAAGCACAATCTGACCCTACCTGGCCCTTATTTAGCAGCCCTTTCCAACCGATAAAAAACTTACGGAATTCAAAACTGCTCACATCTACTAGTTCGTTTTCAGCCAGTCGATCAACTAATCGGATCCAACTAATTCGCTCTATCCACTCATTTCTGACAGAGCGATCTAGCTCCATCACCCAAGCAGCATTATCCTCATCTTTAAGAGAATCATCGGCGATAGCCTCATACTGAGAGGAGCCGATCAAATCCGAAATCGTAGAAATGTTCATGTAGCTTTGATTACCCAACCTGGTTTTAGAGTTCCCAATGTTCAAGAGGATTAACACTGTGTCATGGATTACACTTAGGACTACGAGCTTCCGGTGGGAGGCGGAGTTGCTGGAGCAAATATTGGCAGCCCACGAGGTTCCGGCTCGAATTGTTGATTTGGGGGTGATGCCCTACACAGGATTGGGGAGTCCTGCGGCGCTTCAGGTTCTTTCTGAGGACTTAAAAACCGCGTCCTTACTGCTGAGTCCCCTTGAGGAGGGACTTTCTACGGAGGAGGTATCGGAGGAACCATTTCCCAAGGGCCGGGAGGACTGACTGGAAAAAAGGAAGGGTCAGGAAACAGGGCAGTTTCAATAAACCTGCTAGGCGATGGCTAATTGTGCCCTCCCCCCCTGGCTTTCTCTCTACCAATATGGTTGCGAGGAAAGAATCTCAGGCTCTCCTTCGAATGCTTGCAGGCGCAGGTCATGGCAAGTTAGCCAGGTATGACATTGGGAGACTGTTCAGTTTCCAAGTCTAATCTGGAGGTAAGATAGTCAAGTTACTTGCTTTCCCCAACCTTTGAAAGTTGAAGCTGATCGGACTGGGGAAAGCGGGCTATCAGGAAAGGAATGCGCTGCACCCATGTCTCTATTTGATTGGTTTGCAAATCGACAGAAATCAGGTCCTATTAGCCAGGAACGCCAGGAACGGGAGATTGCGGATGGGCTCTGGTCTAAGTGCGAGAAGTGTGGAGTTCTTGCCTACACAAAAGATCTGCGGAGCAATCAGATGGTTTGCCTGGAGTGCAATCATCACATCCGGGTCTATAGCGATGAAAGAATCCGCCAATTAATTGACCCCAACACCTGGATCCCTTTGGATGAAGGGCTATGTGCAACCGATCCGCTGAAGTTCCGCGATCGCAAGTCCTATAGTGACCGACTGCGGGAAACCCAGGAAAAGACGAAACTGCAAGATGCGGTGCAAACTGGTATTGGTCAGTTAGAGGGACTGCCTGTTGCCCTGGGCGTGATGGATTTCCGCTTTATGGGCGGCAGTATGGGTTCGGTAGTTGGCGAAAAACTGACTCGCTTAATCGAGCGTGCGACGCGGGAACGCTTACCAGTAATTATTGTTTGCGCTTCCGGTGGGGCCAGGATGCAGGAGGGCATGCTCAGCCTGATGCAGATGGCAAAAATCTCAGGCGCTTTGGCCCGCCATGGGGATAGCAAATTGCTCTATATTCCTATCCTGACCCATCCTACCACCGGGGGGGTGACCGCTAGTTTTGCGATGCTGGGAGATATTATTCTGGCAGAGCCAAAGGCAACGATCGGTTTTGCTGGACGCCGTGTGGTCGAACAAACCCTACGAGAAAAGTTGCCCGAAGGCTTCCAGACCTCTGAGTATTTGCTGGAGCATGGGTTTGTGGATGCGATCGTGCCCCGAACGCAATTGAAAAAGACACTCGCCCAACTTATCCGCCTGCACCAACCCGTGACTACGTCTGCTAGCTTTTCTAACCATTTACAGGGAGTTAGACCGCTCAGTACCATGCCTTCTGAGTAAGTCAGTGTAAATCAGGAGGTCAGGCAGGGGGGTCAGGCAGGAACTTTGAGGATCGATTCCTGGCAGCCGATCATCGTCAAATCTGCGATGGCCCACTATCAATCCCCATCCTCTGCTCAAGCCTTACTTGAGCGATCAAAAAGAAATAAACCCGGTTGATATCCCGATCGACTTGGGAAAGCGCACGCACAGTGGCATGATATTCATATTGAAAAGACTCAATCCAACTGGATAAATCATCCCTATAGGTTCTGCAAACCTGTTCTAGCTTACAGGTTCAGCCGATTGAGTCCGATATCTTATTGAAAACCCAGATACCTGAGCCACACTAAGGAGAACCATGCTTAAGAGATACATTTGGCTTGCTATAGCCACTGTATTTTTCACCTTTCAGTTGTTTGTCGGGAATGTCTCTGCGGCTGAACTTGACAAAGCAATCCGGACAGTGCCGCTAAATGCCCAGGGAGATACGATGGTATTAAGCCTGAAGCAAGTCAAGGAAGGAAAACGACTATTCCAGTATGCTTGCGCTCAATGTCACGTCGGGGGAGTGACGAAAACTGACCCCAACGTTGGGCTTGATCCAGAGTCTCTGGCACTGGCAACCCCCCCTCGCAACAACATTGAATCCCTGTTGGATTACATGGCGGATCCAACGAGCTACGATGGCGAAATCTCGATCGCAGAAGTTCATCCCAGTCTTAAGAGCAAAGACACCTTCCCAGAAATGCGGAATCTGACGAAAGATGATTTAGTGGCGATTGCTGGTCATATTCTCCTCCAACCCAAAGTGGTTGGTGAGAAATGGGGTGGCGGCAAAATTTACTACTAAATTGCCCGAAAATCTGATAGAACGCCTGACGGGGCTTTGACCTTTAGACTACAGATGGCAGACTTTTATCCAGCCTGTAGCTTAAAATTCAAAGCCCTTTTTATTACCTATCCTGTTTGAAACTAAAAAGCTACGCAATACTGGAGATAGAGCCTGCATTAAGGCAATCGGTAACAGCCTGACACCTTAAACTGTTCTCCCTTTCCGACAGCCAATCCCTTCAAGCGGAACCTCCAATGCATCGATCTTTTTGGACCCGTTGGCTGCTAGCCGTTCTAACATTTTGCCTGGCGATCGGAACATTCAGTTCTCCTGCCTGGGCAGATGTTGATCCCTACATTACCCGTTACCTGAAGGTTACGGCCCCAATCAGCCTGGAATTCGATAGCCAGGGACAAACTCGGCTGTTTTCCCCAGAGGAACTGTCGATGGGGAAGCAATTGTTTGAAAATAGCTGTCTGAATTGTCATGTGGGAGGAGCAACCCTGCCCGATCCTACGGTTTCGCTCTCCTTATCCGACTTACAACATGCAACCCCCAAGCGCGATAATATCAGCAGCCTGGTTGCTTTCTTTAGGCAACCAATGACCTACGATGGCAGCGAGGAGAGTAGTTGGTGTCGTCAAGTACCAGAAACCTGGCTTTCCCAGGCACAGGTTGAAAGTCTGGCTGGTTTTGTCCTGCGGGCAGCTCAGACTGCTCCCGGTTGGGGATTTAAGGATTTTTAAGAGTGGAAGATTTAAAGAGCAGGAAGTGGATGATCAGTCCTGATTTTTAAGGCGTACCTGGCACCGGAGAAAATTCTGTAACACTTGAGGTCTATGAGTTTGACGAACATTCGACAAGCTGTCGTAGATTTGTTCTAAAATTTGAGAGTGTACGTAAGCGTAAACTCTTAAGAGACCATGAAACTTTTCACTTCTGTTACGAGAAGCCTTTGTCTGACCCTGGTTGCGGCCCTCCTGGTGGTTAGCAGCTTTTTTCTGTCTGCCTCCCCTGCTGCTGCCGCAAGTTACACAGTTAAATTAGGTAGCGATAAAGGTCAGTTAGTGTTTGATCCTGCCACGTTAAACGTTAAACCTGGTGATACTGTAAAGTGGGTGATCAATAAAGTACCTCCCCACAATGTAGTATTTGACGATAAGGCCATTCCTGGACAGGATAAAGCACTGGCAAAATCCCTTTCTCACCCTCAACTTGAAATGACACCTGGAGCAGGTTTTGAAGTAACCTTACCAAAGGATCTGGCGGCAGGTGAGTATAGCTATTTCTGTGCTCCCCACCGGAGTGCTGGGATGGTCGGCAAATTAGTTGTTTCCAGTTAACTTTGCCAGTTAGCTTTGCCAGTTAGCTAACGAAATTAGCCGGACAATTTTTGGGTTCTCCTCTTTCTGAAAAGCGCTGTTGGAGCGTCAAGGAGTTTTCCTACCTGAATGTTTTCACGCTTTATTCCCTAAGTATTAGACAGAGGAGACCCAACTTGAAAGCCCTATGGTCAAAAGCCCTACATTCAGCGGTTTTACTGGCGATCGTTCTTTTCACCCTGATCTTTACCGATTCGGCTCAGGCAGCAAACCTTGTCAATGGCGCGAAGATCTTTAACGCCAACTGTTCAGCCTGCCATGTAGGCGGCAACAATGTGATTATTGCCAACAAAACCTTAAAGAAAGAAGCTCTAGAGAAGTATGGCATGAACTCTCTGAGTAAAATTAAGCTTCAGGTCACCAATGGCAAGAATGCCATGCCTGCCTTCAAAGCGCGTTTAGCCCCAGCCCAGATTGAAGACGTGGCGACCTATGTTTTAGAACAATCTCAGAAAGGTTGGTAACGATTCAGTGGTTCCGATTAATGACAACAATCCTACCCGCAGCACCGCATTTGTCAATTATGGGCTGATCATTGCCAATGTTCTGGTGTTTTTGTATGAATTGAGTTTGTCGCCCCGATCGTTGACACGGTTTCTTGAGATGTGGGCAGTGGTTCCCGCCCAGTTGACCGCCAGTTTTGTAGGCGACCTGCCTCCCCAGATTGTGCCAGAATGGAGTACCCTGTTTACTTCGCAATTTCTGCATGGGGGGTTTCTCCACATTGCCGGAAATATGTTGTTTCTTTGGATTTTTGGCAACAATGTGGAGGATAGGCTGGGGCACGTTAGGTATTTAATTTTCTATCTGGCCTGTGGAGCCCTGGCAGCGCTGACTCAATGGTTTTTCTCAGCCTATTCGACCGTACCGTCTTTGGGGGCGAGTGGGGCGATCGCCGGTGTGATGGGGGCATACATTTTACGGTTCCCCAAAGCCCAAGTTCTGACCCTGATCCCCCTCGGGTTCATTTTCTTGCCAGTTCGACTTCCAGCCATCTTCTTCCTTGGCATCTGGTTTTTGCAGCAAGCCCTCTACGGTTTAGCTAGCCTCAATGCCCCCATGAACATCGGCATGGAAGGCGGTGGGGTTGCCTATTGGGCCCATGCTGGAGGTTTCATCTTTGGTGCGGTCTTGGGGCCGCTGATGGGATTGTTTTCAGAAGATTAGGAGGACTCCTATGCCCCGGTTTAATCCCTATACGCTACAAATGCAGATCACTCGCATGTTTGAGCAGGGGCAGTCGCTCTTTGCCACGATGAAGGTGCAGGAATGGCTAAAGGAGCGCAAGGAAGACCCCAACGCCTACGAGATCAAATTTCATCAAAAGCCTGCCCTCCCCGGTTCGGGGGAGGTTTTAGTCGTGGAAATTGAACTGAAACGGAAGGACGGACAAGCGGTTGATCCCTGGTTGCAGGAACAGGTCAACCACCATGCCTGATCCTGATGCCCGAATGCTGAGGGACGCCCGATCGGGAATCCCTCAGCATTCGGGCCTTATCCCTTACGGTGTCCGTTGCGGATCGGGGTGCCACAGGGGTAGGTAGCCACCAGTTCCCGCTCAACCGACTCAACCGCTGGAACTGGGGTAGACAGCGCGTGGGCGGGGTTGACCTTAGCGGCTTCGTAATCCGTCCGAAGTTTTTTCATCATCTCGTCCCGTCGATCGTACAGCCGCTTCAGGGGGCGAGGCGCACACTGGTTGACGACATAGGCAGTCATAATTGGCAGGGCGATCGTGCTGTCGGTATAACAGACGATCGTGCTGGGTAGTTCGTCCGGGTCAACCTTGCCCCAACTGACGGCTTCACTGGGGGTGGCTCCCGATAAACCGCCCGTGTCAGGGCGAGCATCGGTCACCTGAATGAAGTAGTCGTGGCCTCGCTCTTCCAGACCCAGGACCTCATGGAGTTGGGGTTGGGTCTGGAGCAGGAAGTTTTTAGGGCTACCGCCACCGATAATTAGCGCGGCACTTTTGCCTTCAACCCCAGGAACGCCGGTTTCACGAGCGCTGTAGGCGATCGCGGCCGTCTCATTGACATCCAGCGACGGATCTAACACCAGTTGGGAACCTTCCAGGGCGATCGCCGCCACATTCATACCGATAGAGCTGTCGCCAGGAGAAGAGGTATAAATAGGCACACCACATTCATACGCCGTTGCCAGCAGACAGGAATGCTTGACGCCCAACTGCTTTTCGACCTCGCGCACATACTTGCCTAGCAGGTAGTGAAACTCGGCGGTGCTCATCCGCTTTTGAAAGGGCGCTGCCTTTAAAATTTCTCGAATAAAGGCATCGGTTTCCAGCAACACGTCGTAACCAAACACAATGTCATAAATCCGAATCCGCCCTTCCTGACGCAGCTTAACGTCATCAACAAACGGATTACTGGCGTACAGTTCCAATCCCAAGCCATAGTGCATGTCGTGGTAAAGATTCGCTCCTGTGCTAATGATCCAGTCAACGAAGCCGTTACGGATCAAAGGAGCAAGCACAGAAACCCCTAACCCTGCTGGGGTCATGGCTCCGGACAAACTTAGCCCGACTGTTACGCCTTCCTGCATAACTTCAAGACTCAACAGGTGACAGATCTCTCGCAGACGAGCGGAGTTATAAGCAGTGAAATAGCCATCAATTAGATCAACGACGCTGATCTCGGCAGGCATGGGGGAGGGTGCGATTTTGCGACTGAGCAATTTAGACATTTTTGCACTCCAGAAAAGGTAAAAAGCATAAAGAATTTGAGGAAATGAGCAAACAGAGCCTCAGAACCATCTACACCTCCATGGTTTGGAGGTGTTGGCGATCAAGCTACTGACATGCCGCTTGACCAAACGTTCAGCGGACAGACCAAACGTTCAACGGACAGAATTGAACAGCAGCAGCAAACCTACTGCTCCTTAACCCACAACAACCAGTTTTCCCCCTTGATCGAGAAAAGTGGTGGCTATCGTTCAGTCCATCTAAAAGGTTGAAAAGCAGCAACCTATGGGCGGGAACACTGTTCGGAACTGCAAAGCTAAGCCCTATTTAGTTGAAGAATTCTCTCACAAGAGAACTTGACCGACCCAGTTCGCACGCGTGAGAAAAGACAAAAGCCTATTGGAAATTAACCGATTAGAAATTTCCCAGACCAATCTCTACGAACCGCGAACCTTAAGTTACAGGTCGGTCAGCTCATACTGGGCGCTTCACAACGATCGGCCCAAGATAGGGCAGGATCGCACTGCCGCTTGCGTTTTAGTTTCATCTCTAGATACCACAACAGGTGATATCCAGTCAGGTAGAGAAGTTTCAATTCTTTCTATGTAAACTTCAGACACTAACTTTAATAATTTAACATCAATCTTCCCTAGCTTCCTCCATAGAAAAACGGAATTTAGGGACTTCCTGCTTAAATTTCTCTGATTTCCAAAAGAAATAGGCTACTACGGGGATTAATATGGGAGCAATCTGTGGAATGCTCCTATTTTTCTCACCATGCCAGAGAACTTTCATCGCTGTTCTGAGTCTATTCAAGGAACTGGTCCTTCTCAGCAACCTGTTCCATGGCATACATTTCCCGAAATTGTGCACCGGCTGCATCGCGAGGGAATCTATATTCATCCCGATCAACTGGCGGAGTTTTTGCTGCGACATGGTCTGCCTGTAGACCTTGACTATGTCCCCAACCATTTGCGGCAGAAAGCTAAGGTGATTAACGATAACTATCAGGGAGACATGGCAAGGGCGGAAGCAAGACAAGATCAGCCGAGTCTATTGCCATTTGAATAGGGGGGCAGCCTGCCATTCGCCTACCAGGCCAAAACGAAAGGGTTGGAGGGAGGTAGGGGGAGACCTGACCTGGCCAGGGATCAGGGATCAAATAAGTGACGCAACTTTTAGGGGCGGATTTGCCCCTACTTCGTATAGCCGATGATTTGACTGTAAAGCCCGCCCCTAACCAGTTCCAGAACTGATTTGATTTCCATTCCTAAGGGAGCAGCTTTAAGGTATCTCCACTGACAAACTTCCGCAGGTTGTTGACGATAGGCAAAGAACTAAGCCCATGATCGACCAATTCCGGGAATTGCGCCAGTCTCTCGACAATCAGGTTGGCAAAATTGTAGGTTGGATTGCTGCCATAGTTGAGTGTCAGATATTCTAACA
>JBAUTA010001480.1:0-5374 GCA_049581985.1 Kovacikia sp. | reverse complement strand
CTATCTATCTGTGAAGCCCAGGGACTATGCACTCAAATGCTTAAATCACCTTTAGGCAAGGAGTCCAGATGAAAGGCAAGCACAAACGACAAGTCTTTTCCAATCCAGAAAAGAGTTTATCGGGGTTAGGGGTCTAGTATTTTATCTATCATCCGGCGAAGGTAATCGCTTAGACCTGGGATGGAATGACTCTATTGGCAAGACTCCTTTTCCAATCCTTCGTTCTCTTGGGATCTTTTGAAAAGTCATATAGCGATCCTATTTGGATTGTGAAAGTACGTTCCCGTCCAGGAAAGGCTTTCACAACTCCCTCTGTTCATCAGCAATTTAGACCAGCTATATATACCGTTAAAATGGATATTTATCACTTTTCAAACATCCTTTGATTTAGCTTAAAAATTACTAAAATTGATAACAAAAATAATGGTTTGATAACATCTGAATTAGTAGCACTGACTACCAAATAGAAGCCTAAAATGCTTGTGATGAACACAT
Source organism: Kovacikia sp. (assembly GCA_049581985.1). Classification (GTDB taxonomy): domain Bacteria; phylum Cyanobacteriota; class Cyanobacteriia; order Leptolyngbyales; family Leptolyngbyaceae; genus Kovacikia. The sequence continues at coordinate 4,879 of JBAUTA010001480.1, read as the reverse complement.
TTTAAACACAATCTTAAGAAATCATTTAATCGCTTAAGTTGAACAAAATAAAGATCCATTTTTATTTACAAATAGACGTTAACTGATTCTTGTTTAAGAGAATGCTTTAAAAGTCCTATTGCAAGTAGCTAATCGTACAGATCCCCCTAAATCTCCCTTAAAAAGAGGGACTTCAAGCCTGTTCTCCCTTTTTAAGGGGGGGCTAGGGGAGATCGCTGAGCACTTAACATCACAACCCCTAGCGTTTAAAACACCCTCTAAAGTGCATTGAGACTGGTCTTTCATTATTCTTATTTACTCGTAAAAGCAAGGGTTCAACTTAATCTTTATGGCCCATAGCATTACAAACCGATGCAACCAGTGTGGAAATTGCGTTCCCCTATGCCCCCAAAGTGCTATCAAGCTAGAAAATGGTGAGCATTGGATCGATCCGATGTTGTGCAATGACTGTAAGGACTATGCCGCTGAACCTCAGTGCGTGAGTACTTGCCCGATCGCCCTCCCACCGATGCCCCTGCAGGCAAAGAAAGGGCGTTGCAAAACGCCTGACAGAATGCTTCCTAGCACTGACCTGTTTGCCAACGGCAAAAATAGCCCCTTCGCATCGGCGATCGTGGTCTGGGAAGCGTGTAATGTATTGGCACAGCGGCAATCACTTTCCTGGAAGGTTGATCCAGAGGAGAAACTGTATTATGAGCGTCAGGTAAATAGCGGTCGAGGTAAATTAGCATTCCGCCTTGCTGCCCCCCTCGATACAGAATCACCGATCCCACTTAACAGCAAAGCAGCTGAAACTGAAATTGCCAATTGGGATGTCCGATCTGCCTGCCTGCACCTGATTTATGCCGCCCACGCGATTGCCCTGGAGCGCCCCTGGGAACAAGAGTTTGTCATCAGCGATCGCCAAATTGAAACCTATTTAGGGTTAGACAAACGCAAAGATCTGAGTAAACTTGCCAAGCTAACCTTAATCAAAAATCTGGCTCAACAGCCCTGTCGGCTCCAACTTGATCTGAGTTGGTTTCAACAAGGGAGGGTTCGCGGCTTCACATTAGAACAGAGCCGTCTATGGCATTTGTTAGACATTCAGCACCATTTCCAGGAAGATGACCTGGGTTGCAAGCATCTAGCTGGACTGACGTTCAGAATTAGAGCAGGAGACTGGTCCAAATACTTTCTCAATCGGCGGGGTGCGCGAGAAAGCACGGCCTTTCACCAATATAGTAGTTTGCCCAAATCCCTTTTAGGCACAGTAACTAGCCTGTGGCAGCAGCACGAGGGTGCCTGCCGATTGTTGCTGTGGCTCCTGTTCAAAACCAAAATGGGTAGTGAGCAACGCTTAACGATACCAACACTGATGCGGCTTGCTTACGGAGAGGCAAAGGTTTTGCAGGCTGCAACGCAACGGGAGGAACGCAAGCGCTTACTGCGATCGTTTGAGAGTGATCTGGAAGTTCTGAATCACTATGGCCTGAAACCAATCTTTGATCCCACCACCTATCCACCTGATATTCAACCGCTATGGGTTAAGTTAGCAGATCTCCCCGACGATGCCGAAGCTGCACTGGAATTTTGGACAAAGGACGGCAGCAAGGACAATCGCCTCACGGATGCCGCTCCGCGTGACAAGTGGAATCGGTTGATGCAGGCACGGATTTTGTGTTTTGAATTACCTGAAGGCTGGGAAGCTCAAGCGGCCCATGCCACTAAAAAGAAATTACGCAAAGCTCAACGTAAGGAAATAGCCCAATCTCGCCCTGAAAAGTCTGCGCTGCCGCGATCGCCCCTTTCCAGTCAACAGATCATTGCTGCCAGAAAAAGGTTGCAATTAAGTCAACGAGATCTGGCAAACCATGTGGGTAAAAGCCAAAGCTGGGTGCGGGATATTGAAAATGGTCGGCTCCAGGTTAGCTTTAAAGATCACCAGCTTTTAGTCAAGGTATTAGGGGTAAAGCCATGAAATTTTCCGATCGCTAATTGGTTGGTGGTTCTTGCTCCAGCAATGCTTCCAGCTTAGAAAACAGGGCCTGAGCCTGCGTCCAACGCTGGGGGTCTTCCCATAATTTCGCTTTTAGCAGTCGTCGGTGAAGGGTTGTTACTCGAATTCTAGGGGATTGAAGCTCTGGCTTTGGCTTGATGGCCTTAATCCGGTCTCGAATTTGATTGAGTGAAAGGTTCTCTTCAATCGCTTGATTAAGAAGCAATTGACGCTGCATATCCTCCTTAATCCGGGCGATCGCCAACGCCTTTGTATAGGCGATCTTGCCAGAGCGAATGGCATCTAAAATTTCATCGGGTAAGTTGAGCAACGGTAATCGATTACACGTGAATGATAGCCAGCTCATCAGTCCCAGGTCTTGAAAAACAGACTGAATTTCTTGCTCTTGCTCAGATTTTGCCTTAAGAATAACGTTATTCCTGGAGCCATCTTCCTTCTCCAACCCGTTCTTCATCTGATAAAGCAAGGTCGGAACTGCCTGCGCTGGTAGCTTTAATCTAAAGGCAAGCAGTTGTAAAACGCCTTCTGTTTCTTCAATCGGATTCAGATCTTCCCGTTGCAGGTTCTCGATTAGCGCTAGTTGAATTGCCTCTTCCTCATTCAATTGCCGAATTACAACGGGGACTTCAGCAAGACCAAGTTGTAGAGCTGCCCGGTAACGTCGTTCACCTGCAACCAGTTCATATTGATTAGGGCTTAACGGACGGACCAGCAACGGTTCCAAAATGCCGTGTTGCGCGATCGAACTCACCAACTGCTCTAGCTTTTCGGGATCAAAGTAATGACGTGGTTGTTCTCGAGTTTTGATCGACATTAATGAAACCCACTCAGCAACATTCGCAGTTTTTCGAGTCTGGGATTGCACCATGACTACCTCCAACAAGCCGACAAAACTGAGTTATCAATCAATCGCCCTACTTTGCACCGCCTGTCAGTAAATAGCCCTGATTAACTGGAAGAGGAGAAGCGAGGCTGTGTTCCCTTCACCCCTAGCATGATCTTTAATTTAATTGTGTCTGGTGACTGAATATTAACGTTGCGTCTATGTAATCACGTAACTTCTCTGCTTATATCAGATCCCTGGAAGCCAACAGGCTCCGTTTACTCTCAAGGAACCTGATAAAACCCATTAGGAATGTACTCAGTCGTTTCAACCACTACGCCAAGAACCTTTCAATAAAAGTCAGGGGAACGGTACAGGTATTGTCTGAGCCGAAAATGAGTCTTTATGGGTAAGGGAACTAGCATTTTTAGCGGGCTTTCTAGTATTACAAATCATAAATCTTGTACCAGGGGGGAGTGGGGACTTTGCCCCCAGAAGAGAGTTTCCCCCCTCTATCCCTCTCCAAAACTTTCATTTTGGTCTAAGAGGATGCTTTAAAAGTCCTATTGCGAGTAGCAAATCGTACAGAACCCCCTAAATCCGCCTTTTTAAGGGGGACTTCAAGCCTGTTTCCCCCCTTTTTAAGGGGGGCTAGGGAGGATCTTGAAGTGCCTACCATCACAGCCTATACCTTTTCAAACACCCTCTAATCGTTGACCCACAAACAAATTTTTAAGCTAGATTGGGAATGTCTTTTCCTGACGGAAAATTTCCTTCACAATCCAAATAAAACGCTCCATCCTATTTCTAGCACCATCAAACAAGAACTATAGCGAGGCTGCAAAGGATTGGGAATCAAATAAATTGACACCCTCAATTCTAAGGGCTTAGCATTCGGGCAAAACCCCTTGCCCTAGGTGAAAATATGCCTGCCGAACGTAAGCTCCTACAGTTATCAGGTTTACATTGTTCCCATTCCTGAGAGAGGATCCAAAAATCAATAATCCAAGGTCATTCTAAGCAGAAGGTAGGGCAGAGAAGCTCTCCCAGCTATTGATGAATCGGCATACTCCCGACGCTACTGCCTCGCTCAGCATGATCGGATCAATCGTTTTTTGGAGTTCCCGAAGTAACTGGACGCAATTAGATTAAAAATCATTTGGGGTTAGGAAAAGTGCCTCTTCCTGCGTAGAAGTGCACCCCCCATTTCTCCATTTTTACAATTAATTAGAGCTATCTACTTAAGATTCAAACTAAATATTAGTGGGAGCCTAAAAGATCTTTATGCGTCGTAAGAGAGAAATCGATCTTTCTGGGATTTGAAATCATTAAGAAACTATTTAATAGCTCCTGTCGAACAAAATAGAAGCGGTAACTGAAGTAAAAAATAGTATTAGAAAGTCTGATCTAATCGACCGAAAAATATTTAATTAAATGCGATTGCTCCTTAAATTTTCGATCTCCAAGGTTTTGATTATTTGGCAATCATATTTTGGTAATCATGTTTAGAAATCCTATTTGATTGGCAAGAAATTGTAGGACAAGTAACTTCACCCCATCAAAGTTTCAGAGAGTAAGCGAGAAACTCATCCTATCGTTACCCCATTTTGAGTTACGACACCCGTTCATTAATCGGTCAAACCCATCTTACAAATTCCATAGTAGGAGCGGGTTTTGGCTGTACTATCCAGGCCAGTCAGGTCTTGCTAAACCCGACCCTACGAAAGATTAGTTATGAGATTTTAAGCTCACCGTTCACTTTGAGGTAATCACGCAAAACTATGGCTTACACCATAACTAGCCTTTGCACCCAATGTAATGACTGTTTGCCCCTGTGTCCCGTAGGTGCAATTAAGCAGGACGGTGACAAGTTGTGGATCGATCCAATGCTGTGCAATAACTGTGAGGGATTTCATGAACAACCCTTATGTACTTCAATCTGTTTAAATGATGTTCCTATGCCATTGCAGGCAAAGAAGGGTCGATGCAAGGTGGATACTAAAGTCCATACGAGTCCCAGACTCTTTCCTAACGGCAAAACCCATTCATTTGCCTCT
>JBAUTA010001479.1:0-2570 GCA_049581985.1 Kovacikia sp. | reverse complement strand
CAGCCGGCCCCCTGCCCCACTGCCAAAAGCCTGGAAGACCTTTACTATCCTAACTTGCAGGACTTAGCGGGGGCGATCGTCCAGCTCGTCACAGGCAACCCAAATCACCCTATTCCCCTGCCTGACGAAAAATCAATGGCAGATGTTTACAAGCGATTTAAGGGTCCTTTTTAGGCAGGGATGGAAAGGAAGAAAAGCCAGGGGCATCGGAAGCAAGAGGGAAGGGGATTGCAGAACAGTCTTGACAGACCCCTAGCGTTTAACTCCCCATTTGCCAAACACCTGGGATCGGACATCTAACATCAATATTACTGATATTACTAATGAGAGTCTTAATCACTGGCATCACTGGCATGGTGGGTAGTCACCTGGCGGAATATGTCCTGGCAAATCAACCGGGTGTGGAGGTGCATGGATTAGTACGCTGGCGGAGTCCATTGGATTTTATTCGTCCTATCCTGCCCCAAATTACGCTGCACCATGCTGAATTACGGGATCTCAACTCGCTCGTCGTGCTTTTGAGCAAGGTCAAGCCTGATTGGATTTTTCATTTGGCGGCTCAGTCCTACGTGACGACCAGTTTCGACGCTCCCGCCGATACCCTCCATACCAATGTGATTGGGACAACGAACCTGCTGGATGCGATCCGAATTACGGGTGTTGACGCTAAAATTCACATCTGTAGCTCTTCGGAAGTCTATGGTCAGGTAACTGAGGATGAATTACCGATTCGGGAAGGCAACCCGTTTCGGCCCGCCAGTCCCTATGCTGTTTCTAAGGTCGGGGAAGATATGATTGCCCTGCAATACTTTCTGTCCTACGGCATTAAAACCGTTCGCACCCGAATGTTCACCCACACTGGGCCCCGCAGGGGAGATGTTTTCGCTGAAAGTGCTTTTGCCAAGCAGGTTGCAGAGATAGAATCTGGGGTGCGTGCCAATCCGATGAAGGTCGGCAATCTGGATAGTGTGCGGACCTTTGCAGACGTAAGGGATACGGTGCGGGCTTACTGGCTGTTGCTGGAAAAGTGTCCTAGTGGGGAAGTCTACAATATTGGTGGCGATCGCACCCTGACCATCGGCGAGATGCTGGCACTGCTAAAGCAGATGGCAGCGTGTCCGATCGACCATATTGTGGATCCAACCTTGCTGCGTCCCTCGGATGTCACCCTCCAAATTCCAGACATTTCCAGGTTCCAGGCAGTGACAGGCTGGAAACCTGAAATTCCAGTTGAGAAAACCCTGCATGACCTGTTAGACTACCATCGCGATCGTCTGAAAATCGGGAGGTCGCCATGCTGATTTCCAGAACGCCTTTCCGCATCTCATTTTTTGGTGGTGGTACGGATTATCCTGATTGGTATCTCAAGCAAGGGGGCGCGGTTCTTTCGACGACGATCGATAAGTACTGTTATTTAAGCTGCCGCTACCTGCCACCCTTTTTTAATACCCGACACCGCATCGTCTGGTCCCATATTGAAACCGTCAACTCAATTTCCGAGATCCTCCATCCGGCTGTGCGCGAAGGTTTACGCTTTCTAGGGTTTGATGATTCGATCGGCATCGAGATTCACCACCAGGGAGATTTGCCCGCCCGCTCAGGCATGGGCTCCAGTTCAGCCTTCGCAGCGGGGCTGATCAAGGCTTTGATGGCCTTACAAGGGCAGATGATCAGCAAGCATGACCTGGCGCTGAAGGCAATCACCCTGGAACAGGAAGTCCTAAAAGACACGGTCGGTTCCCAGGATCAGGTTGCGGTTGCCTACGGCGGGTTCAATGTCATTCACTTCCAGCGCAATGGTGACATTCAGGTAGAGCCTGTGACCGTGCCCCAATCCAGGTTAATGGAACTGGAATCCCGGCTGATGCTATGCTACACAGGCATGAGCCGCTTTTCCTCGGAAATTGCGTCTAAGGTCATTGCTAATTTAGACGCAAAACAAACCGTACTCCATCAAATGCATCAGATGGTAGACACAGCCCTCAAGATTCTCAACGGGCAGGAAGATCTGGATGGGTTTGGTCGGCTGCTGCATCAGGCATGGATGCTGAAGCGAGAATTGAGCCAGGTGATCACCAATTCCCGGATTGATGAGATTTATAAAACTGCGATCAGTCACGGTGCCCTGGGGGGAAAACTCCTGGGGGCTGGTAGTGCCGGGTTTATGGTGTTCTATGTGCCACCTGACAAGCAGGCGACGGTCCAGCAAGCTCTTTCCCAATTGCTGTGGGTTCCCTTCGGGTTCGATCGAGAGGGCAGCACCATTATTTATTACGAAGAGTCAGTCCGGAGTTAGTTGATGCCATTTAGTCCTAGTGAACTTAGCCTTAGCTTCCAAACCGATCCAGAAGCCGCACTGGCCTCTTATCAGAAAGTGGGCTACCATGTTGAGCCAGATGTTTTTAGCCCAGATGACTGTGACCAATTAATTGCGGCAGCGCGAGCGCTGCCCTCATATCAGGATGGGAGCCTGGTTCCAGTCATGAACCCCCATAAAATAGAGCCAGTCTTTTTAGATGCCCTACGTCGCCCCCAAATTGTCCGCATCATGGAGCGGATCCTCTCCGGTC
>JBAUTA010001478.1:0-3802 GCA_049581985.1 Kovacikia sp. | reverse complement strand
CGGGCGCGTAACGCAGGCTCCTTCTGATATGGAGGGTGCAAGAGTAAATCAGCACGTTTGCATAATACGAACACATCTAGTCCTTGACCCTAATTTTCTTTCCAAATATTTAGCATCCCCTAGCGTTCAGGGATGGATTATGGCAGAGGAGTATGGAGCAACCCGCCAAGCTCTTACAAAGCAAATGATTCTCAACTTTGATATTCCCCTGCCGCCACTCAATGAGCAAAAGCGGATTGTTGCTGCGATCGCCTCCCTACGCTCTCACAGCCAGAACGCACGATCGGCCCTCTCAGCCATTCCTGAGTTGTGCGACAAATTCCGGCAGTCTGTCCTCGCCGCTGCCTTTCGGGGCGACCTCACTGCCGACTGGCGCGAACAAAACCCGGACGTTGAACCTGCTTCGGTGTTGTTGGAGAGGATATCAACCGAGCTAGGACAAAAATTTAATGATGTTCAAAGTGAAATTGACAGAGTAGACGGTTTAATCCCTACAAGTTGGGCTTGGGCAAGGCTAAAGGTAATCGTCAAGAAGATCCAGCCTGGAAACAACTTCCTCTGTCCTGAAGTTCCCGTGACCGATAATACTGTGTGTCTTGTCAAAATTAGTGCCGTTACATGGGGAAAGTTCAACCCTCAAGAAACGAAGACGGTAGCAGATCCATCGAAAGTAGATCCGAATTTATTTATTCAACCTGGCGATCTTTTAGTTACTCGCGCAAATACTTTAGAGCTTGTGGGCGCATCAGTTGTAGTTGATGAGATTCACTACAAGATCATGCTGAGTGATAAAGTTTGGCGGGTGGATGTGCTTGAGGTTGACAAGAATTACATCAATTTCTATTTGCGCTCCAAGGATGGTCGTAAGGAAATAGAAAGCCGTGCAACTGGTAACCAACTATCAATGCGGAATATATCTCAAAATGCTTTCAAAAAAATAGTGATTGCTATTCCACCGCTGGAGGAGCAGAAAGAGATTGTGTAGCAGATTGCATCTTGTTTCAATAGCGTTGATCACATCAAGCAGAAATACCTGGAAACTAAAGATTATCTAGACCACCTCGATCGCGCTATCCTCGCCAAAGCCTTCCGGGGAGAACTCGTCGAGCAAGACCCCAACGACGAGTCTGCCTCTGTGTTGCTAGAGCGCATCCGTACCGAGCGAGAGCAGCAGGCGCAGACAATGTCCAGCCGACGTAAGCGAGGTCTGGCAAAATGAAAGTACGCGAAGTGATTCGTTTACTGGAGGAAGAGGCGTTGCTGAAAAGCAGTATGAATCGAAACGAAGTTTCGAGCAGACAGCACCTTTTTCATACTCAGAATCAGCAACGCCGAGGAAGAAGACTAATGCGTTACGCAGTTGTCATTGAGCAAGGTGAAACCAGCTATGGGGCGTATGTCCCAGATTTGCCAGGTTGTGTGGCAGTCGCTGAAACTTTAGAAGAAGTGCGACAGTTAATCCAGGAAGCGATTCTGTTTCACATCGAAGGTCTCCGAGAAGACGGCGATCCAGTGCCCGAACCAACGTCTATCCTTGAATACGTTGAAGCCAGTTAACGGCTCCATCCTCGCCAAAGCCTTTCGGGGCGAACTCGTCGAGCAAGACCCCAACGACGAGCCTGCCTCTGTGTTGCTCGATCGCATCCGTACCGAGCGAGAGCAGCAGGCGCAGGGGAAGGCAAAGAAACCGGGGAAGAAAGGGCAGCGTACAATAAAGGCAGAAGAATAAGATCCAATAGTTCTTAACATTAGATCAAAGCTGACTTAATAAAGTCGGTATAGATGTCATGCTGAATGAAGCTTTGCGAAATGAAGCATCTCGGTCTTATGGGAGAGGCTGAGATCCTTCGCTACACTGTGTTTCGCTCAGGATGACCCAGTGGTTTATCAATCACCTCTTATGACTCAAGCCAAACAGCGATTCCTCAGCTTTGACGAGTATCTGTCCTACGACGATGGCACAGAGAATCTGTATGAATTATTCAATGGAGAACTGATCGAGGTGCCACCAGAGTCGGGATTGAATGTCGAAATCACCAGTTTTCTGTTTGTTGTATTTCTACCCGTCGTAGGACACCGCCGCATCAGGGGGCATGGGCTAGAACTGGAGGTGAGAGGCGAACCCAAAAATCGCTACCCTGACTTTACAATTATCCAGGAAGAGCATATTCAACTGCTTAAGCAGCGCAATACGATTCGGCTCAGCATGGCTCCACCGCTACTCGTGGTTGAAGTCGTTAGCCCTGGCGATCTGCAGCGCGATCGCGACTACATCGCCAAACGGATGCAATACCAGGATCGGGAGATCCCAGAATACTGGATTATCGATCCGCAATTGGAAACCGTCTTAGTGCTGGTACTGGAAGGCGATCGCTATACCGAAGCTGGCACCTTTCGGGACAGTGATGCGATTCAGTCCCCTCAATTTGGCATGCTTAGCTTCACGCCTGCCCCTCTTTTTGCCGCAGCAGAGTAAGCGATCCTCCGCGTTTACTCAGTGGCAGCGGTAAGCTTGTCCAACTCATCCAGTAGTTGGGTAATCCGATCGCGTGTCTTGGGATTGATCCACTTTAGGGGACATCTGTATCAGAGACACTAGTGTTGCAAATCCAACCCCTCCCAACCTCCCTTTGGCAAGGAGCGGTGCCGTAGGTTAGTTTATGACTCTCCGTTAATGTGGTTTAGACGGATAGACAGATTCCCCTCCCAACCTCCTCTTGCCAAGGGGAGGTGCCGTAGGCGATGGGGTAGATGGGCAAGGTTCATGGTTTAAATCGGCATAACTTTCCAGGTACTGTTAATCACCCATCTCTGTACTGCTATCTTCGGCAGCCTCTAGACTAACAGGTAACGCGATCGTAAAACAGGTTTGATCTGCTTGACTGGTTGCCCAAACTGAACCACCAAACTGTTCGGCTAACCGCTTAACCAGGGCTAGACCCAAGCCTGTGCCGCCTTGCTTCCAGCGATCGCCTCCGGGAATCCGGTAGAACTTGTCAAAAATGTGTTCAAGTTCACGTTCGGGAATGGTGGCTCCTGTGTTAGTCACCGTGAGCCAAACTGTAGACGGGGATGATTCTGCCAGTTGGGCTGTCAGGTTAATCGTTGCTCCGGCGGGAGAATACTTACAGGCGTTATTAATCAGCTCTGTCAGAATCCGCTGGAGGTAAATTGGCTCAATTGTAACTTTGGGCAGGAAGGCGGCGAGATGTGCTTGAAACATCTGCTGACGAGCGTTGGCTTGCAGGGCAAATGACTCTATTTCTTGGGTTAACCAGGCTTGTAAATCGAGGTGGGTGGGATTGAATGGTTGTTGTCCCACTTCCAGTCGCTGGAGATCTAACAAATTATTGATCAAACTAATTTCCCGATCGCATTCACTGTGCAGAATTTGTAAGTAAGCATTGCTTTTGTTGAAGTTGGCTGATAGCTCAGCCATTTTCTGACCCAACTCCTGATTGTGCTGGGCAAACTGTTGCAGTAATTGAATCGCCATCCGCATATTCGTCAGCGGAGTCCGGAGTTCGTGAGAAACGGTACTCAAAAAATCATCTTTAAGCTGATTAAGCTGTTCAAGTTCTCGTACCTGCGCTTGAGCCGCTTCATACAAACGCGCCTGCCGAATGCCAATCGCGCTTTGATTAGTTACTTGTTGTACTAACCGCATTTCTAAGTTATCTAAAATGTGATTAGCAAAACTTAATAGCCAGATATCGCCAATCACGTCGCCATTGTTTTTGATCGGAAAGGCGGACAGAGCGATCTGACCACGCCAGGATTGGGTAGACAGGGGACAAAACTG